>JAPLCY010000149.1 GCA_026391995.1 Candidatus Auribacterota bacterium | reverse complement strand
TGGGAGCACATTATTCTTTACACTTTTTGGGACATACCCAAAGTTCTTAATGCACTCCTTAATAGGTTTCGGCTGCGATTCGGATGAGCCGTGGTGGTCACTGGATGGTGAACGGCGTCTCGTGGATCCCGCCGATGACGCCGCCGGCTCCGACGAACGCGCCCTGGAGCAGGTAGACCCCGGGCTTCGCGCCGGAGAAGGGTATCGTGGCGATGCCATAACCGCTCACGGCGCCGGTGAGTGTGAGAGGTCCCCGGATGAACGGCGCGCCGTCACCGCCGCTACCCTTGGACAGGCCGCCGCCGCGTGTCAGGTAAAAAAATGCGCCGCCCGGCGCGGCAAAGCGGATGTAGGGAGTGAAGCCCGATGTCGCGCGCGCGTCCGCGGTGACGGCTATGGTATCGTCCGTGAGGAAGGATGTCTTGTTGATGTGGAGCGTGAGCGGAAGCGATAAGGGGGTGGGAGACGGACCCGGCCCCGCCCCCTCCCATCCCGCGAGGCGCGCGAGCATCCACCAGAGGGCTCGTCCCTTGAGGTTGCAGTTCAGCGGCTGAGAGTGGGCGCAGTCGCAGGAGGCACACAGGGGTGAACCGGGGTTGGCGCCGCACCACTGATCGGCCCAGTTGCCGCCGTCGTAGTCGCAGTTGTCATTGGCGTGGAGGGCGAGGTAGGAGTTCCCGCCCGGATCGTAGCTCTCGATATTCGCGAAGTCGAAGAGCGCCTTGTTGTTGGCGGCGCAGTATGCCCTGATCTGATTGTTCCGGATATTGAGATTCCCGCCCGTCCCCGTCCCGTCGAGATGCCCGGTCATGTAGATGAATCTGACGCCGGGGTAATCCGTTTCGAGCCGGCTCATGGCGCCGCAGTAGTTGTCGATATCGGCCTCCGTGCTCTCCGAGACCTGCCCGCACCACGACCAGATAACGAGGTTCCTGTCGTTGCCCGGCGCGTCAAGCACCGCCCGCGTCGCCGACTCCCAGTCCCCTCCCAGGTCGAGGCCCGTATCCTCCTGGTAGGAGAGGGCGCCGCCGGAGCCATCCGTGTTGAAATCGTGCGGCGCGCTGTTGATCAGCTCCATCCCGGTGGTGATCTGGCTGCCGTGCGAGGTGTGGCCGTAGAAAACCCTGAAACGGTTCTTCGCCGCATTTTTCAAAGTCATCCCCCTCCCAACAGTAACGTACACTGAAATAGTGATGATGTCAAACATCCCGATCGGCGCAAATGATTGCCCGACCACCGCCCCCCTTGTTATAATACCGCGTTACCATGAACGGGAGCAGGATTAAATTAACAGGAAGATTCCTCGGGCGGCACATGGTTGTTCTCTCCGCTCTCTATCTCGCCTGCGCGGGGACCGCTGCGCTCGCGGATGCGGATCCTTCACCGCCGCCGTCCGCCGCCCCTCTTCCCACCCCGGCCCCCCGGGGGTACGCCGGCGATGCCGGCTACCGTATTACGGTCCCGGCCAACTGGGCAAGGCACGAGGGGGATGTGCGTCCGCTGGACGCGATCTTCTTTTCCCTCGAAGATCCCGGTGTGAACATGAGTGTCACTGTCGCGGCGGCGGAGCCCGACGGTGCGCTCACCGAATCGACTGCGCGGGAGATGCGGGAGATGTTCCGCCAGGGCTATCCCTCGTATGAGGTGACGGCGGAGGCGTGGCGCGACCTCGACGGCGTGAAGGCATATTGCCTTTCGGCCCGCTACTCGCCCGCCGGCAGGCAGCTCCAGAACAAGCAGGTGATTCTCATCAAGGGCGGGAAGTTTTTCACGCTCACCTACACCGCCACACCCGCGCTTTTCATGAAACATCTCGGCGCGTTCGAGGGGGCGGTGGAGAGTTTCAAAGTTACCGCACAGGGGAAAATCCAAGATCCCCAACCCCAAATCCCAAAGATAAAAGAAGAACGGCAGCAAAAAGAAGAAGGCAGAAAATAGCAGGAGCATCCATGGAATACCAGGTTTTTGCAAGGAAGTGGCGCCCGCAGCAGTTTGACGGGGTGGTGGGACAGGAGCATGTGACGACCACGCTCAAGAACGCCATCGAGCGCGACCGTGTCGCTCATGCCTACCTTTTCACCGGCCCGCGCGGGATCGGCAAGACCAGCCTGGCCCGCATACTCGCGAAGGCGGTCAACTGCGCCAAGGGCCCCACCATCACCCCCTGCGACAAGTGCCCCTCCTGCGCGGGGATCATGGCGGCGAACAGCATGGATGTCCTGGAGATCGACGGCGCGTCGAACCGCGGGATCGACCAGATTCGAGAGCTCAGGGAAAACGTGAAGTTCGCCCCCAGCGGGAGTCGCTACAAGATCTATATCATCGATGAGGTCCACCAGATCACCACGGAAGCCTTTAACGCCCTCTTGAAGACCCTGGAGGAGCCGCCGGCGCACGTGAAATTTTTCTTCGCCACCACCGAGCCGCAAAAAGTCCCGGCGACCATCCTCTCCCGCTGCCAGCGCTTCGACCTTCGGGCAATCTCGGCGCGCGAGA
>JAPLCY010000070.1 GCA_026391995.1 Candidatus Auribacterota bacterium | reverse complement strand
GAAATTGACGAGCGCCTCCAGCAGGAACGCCGCGCATGAGGCAATGAGGGCGGCCGCCGTCCAGTCACCGAGAGCACTTCGCCGGCGGACACGCATGGCTGCGCGGAAGAGGGAGGCGAGAAAACCGATGCCGAGGACGACCCCGACGAGGCCGAGTTCTATCCAGAGCTGAAGGTAGTCGTTGTGCGCATAGTCGATGCCGCCCTCGACATAGGGAATGGCGTCGCGGTGTGCGGGATCGCGCAGGAAGGCGGAGGCGTACTCGGGATAGAGCAGCTCGAACGATCCCGTGCCCCACCCGGCGATCGGGCGGGCTCGCAGCATAGAGCAACCTACGCGCCAGACGGTCATGCGCCAGGCGATCCCCCCCCGCGGTTGTCCGGCCAGTTCGGCGAGCTTGTCCGCCGCCGGCGGCTCATAGCGGTTCAACGGCGACGGCAGGGTGATGCCGAGGACGAGGATGAGTACCATGAGTATGAGGCCGAGCACGCGGACACGCGAGACCGCCGGACGGACCGCGTACGCGCCCGCCACAGTCCCCGCGGCGAGGGCGAGCGCTCCTCCGCGGGCGCCGGTGGCGAGAATCGCGGCCGTTCCGACGACGGACAGGGCGAGGGAGGCCACCGCCGGCGCTGTGCGGCGGCGAATGGAGAACCAGCCGAAGAAACCGAACGGCAGAATCAGGGCGAGGTACGAAGCGATGTAGTTGGGGTTCCCGAGGCTTGCGTATATCCTCTGTGTTCCACCCCTGAGTGCCGAGGGATTGATGCCCGAGAATTGGAGGAGCGTGAGGACCGCTACACCGAAAGCGGCAATTGCGGACGCGACGAGGAGCGTGCGGATGCGCCGCGGCGTCGCGCACTCGTGCGCCGCGGCGAGGAATATGATCAGGTACGCCGTCAGGCGGCCGGCTTCCTGCAGCGCGAGATGCGCGCTCGGCGCGAAAGCGATGGCGATACAACTCCACGCGGCAAGAGCGGCGAGGTACCCGCTCGCGCGGGAGATCCGGATGCGAATCGACGAACGAAACGCGAGCTCTGCGGCGAAGAACGTGGCGATAAGAAGCGTCGCGCCATACACGAGGTAGCGTTTCGGGGGAGTAAACGCGTCCTGGAGTTCGATCCCGGCGATGCGCGGCTCGGCATAGAATAGCGGAGTGAGGAAGGCGAGGAGGAGGAGTATGCCGAATCGAGCCTGGCTGAACCGGTTCCGTGTCATGGTATGGCAACTATGCCCTTGACGGTAAACCCTACTGAGGGTACATTGTAGCACACGCTTGCCGTTTAGAGGAACCATCCGCGCATATATGAAGAATCGGAACTATGGCTTTACCCTTGTTGAGCTCGTCATCGCGGTCACGGTGATGGGGTTTCTCGCCGCGCTAGCGATCCCCAGCCTCGTGCAGGCGCGCAAGCGCGCGCAGAAAATGATCTGTGCGAATAATCTGCGCCAATTCCAGGCCGCCATGAAGCAGTATGAATTCGAAGACAACCTGGACACGGGAGACGCCATCTCGCCTGTCACGTCGCTCGATAAGTATCTGACCAACCTCAGCGTTACCAGTGCCTGTCCCGCGAAAGGGGCCTACCAGGATCTTGATGTGGTTGGCTCCGCCCCCCGATGCAGCGTGCATGGAAGCCTTCCATTTTAGAGGCTGAATCGCCTTTTTTGTATTTGCATAATTGCGATAATGCGAATTTTTATCTTGCAATTTTGCAAATATGCGAATAAAATAGTGAATAATATATTGACATAATATGTCAATGATGCATAATTAGCTGCTGTACAATATATTGCAAATACATATTTTGTTTTGCTTATCGGAATGAATTATGCTTATGTTTAATGCGGTGAGTTAGATAACTCGTAACCACCTGAAAGGAGGTAGAGGGATGAAGAAGCGCGGTTTTACATTGGTTGAAATTATGATCGTCGTCGCGATCATAGGCCTGTTGGCTGCCATAGCGATACCTAATTTTATACAGGCACGCACAACGGCCCAGAAGAACACATGCCTCAACAACTTGCGTCAATTTGAGGCGGCCAAGGCGCAGTATGCTCTGGAGAACAACCTCTCCGGCAGCGCGGGGATCACGAGTGGGAACCTGAACACCTACCTGACGAATCTTTCTGTTACGTCAGCCTGCCCCGGGCAAGGCGTCTATGCCGGCCTTGACAATGTGGGCAGCGCGGTCACCTGTACCGTTCACAGGCCGTAACGCACGCTGCGCGTGTTGTATCAGGGGCAATCCCATTGCGGGGTTGCCCCTGTTTTTTATGTCTGGGAGAGACGATATAGCCTGAATATTCACAAATTTTTAACGTTTGGTTTAACCGCGAAATCCGCGGTTGCATTTTTTAAGCTGTCATAATTGCTCTTTTGTTCGTCTGATGAATAACCCAGTCCTGGAGCGTGTGCTCGGCGTCCGCCGGTGAAGATCGCTTCATATAAGCCAGCGCCAGGTTGATCCGCGCGCCGATATGGCGCGGATCGAGGGCGACCGCTTCGCGGTGGAGAAGGATTGCATTGTCGGTCCTGCCCTCTGATTGATCGAGAAGCCCGAGCGCATCGAGGATCGTCGCGGAGGACGGATTCAACCGGCGGGCCAGGTTGAGTTCCCCGCGCGCGGAATCGAGCGCGCCCTTCAGATGGTACACGTTCCCCATGTTCAGGTGGACAAGCGCGGAGGAGGGATTCTGCCGCGCGACAATCCCGAGCAATCGCAGCGCCTCGTGCACGAGTGGGAGATAAAGGAACTGTTCGCCCAGGTAGAGTTGGGTGCGGGCGAACGCGGGATAGAGCGGTAGGATATTGCTGACGGGGAGGAAGAGTGCGAGGCCGGCGAAGAAGAGGAGCGAGAATACCGGTCGGCGTGCGCCGTCACGGCCGCGCCCGCGGACAACCGACCCAAGCGCGACGCAGATGACGGTTATGACGAGAACCATGCTGAAGAATGCGCGCGCGCCCTGGGGGGAAGGGATATCCAGGAAGCGCTCCATGTGGAGGCCGACGGGGAAGACAAGGAGCCGCGCATAGACGAGTATTCCCTCGGCGGCGGCGCAGATGGTCGAGGGGGAGATGGAGCGCAGCGCCGATCCCCAGCTTGCGACTGAAAGGTGGAAGAGGGACCGGCAGATTATGTATACAGCGATAGGGAGGAGCGACAGGCACGCGGCCGACACGGTGCGGCGGGGCATGGCGCGATCAAGCGCGCCCAGGCACAGGAAAAAGAGCGGAGCCGCGAGGGCGGACTCCTTCGCCATGAGGGAGAGCCACACGCAGAGGAGCATCCCGGCGAGGGCGCCCCTTCCGGCGGCGCGCATGTAGCGGAGGCAGCAGAGCGATGCGAGCAGGAGAAACGCGGTGGCGATAAGATCGGTGCGGCCGGATATGTAGGCGACCGCGTTGGTCTGCAACGGATGGACGGCAAAGATCAGCGCCGCGCCGGCAGCGACGGCGAACGGCGGGAACAGCGCGCTCCAGAGCGTGAGCACGAGGACGCAGTTCAGGACGTGGAGGGCGATATTCGTCAGGTGGTAGCCGAACGGATCGGCGCCCCATATCCTGTAGTCGAGGGCGAGGCTGAGGAGCGTCAGCGGCCGCCAGTACGGGTAGTCGCAGGGATCGAGCTCGCCGGCGGGCCTGTCGAAGAATGACCGGGTGAGCAGTGATGGCAAATAGCGGGCGTGGTGGAGGGGGTAGTTCTGAACGATCAGCTCCCCATCGTCCCAGACGAAGTCGTTGTCCAGGGTGTTGGAGTAGAGCGTGACGACGAGCACAATGAGCGCGAGGATCATCAGGTGAACGGTGCGTGTGTCGGTCATACCTGGTTCCTTGTACGATTACTCTAGCAAAGATTGGATCATGGCCGCAATGGTACTGGATCAGTTTTTGTACGGCCTTGGTCACGCATTACCAGTTTTTAGGGATAGTCCAGTTGACACTCCGTGGATGCTTGGGTACACTAAGGGCACAATGGAGAGCGATCCGCGGTGTTGCGCATGCCGCACCATACCTGCGTATGCTATTTTCCCAGTTTGGAGCCAAGAGCCGGAAGGCGAGGCAGTCGGTAGGCCTTGACATCGGGTACAGCTCCATAAAAATGGTTGCTGTTACCCGCAGCGCCGAGACGGTCGCGCTCTTTGATTGCGCGAGCACGCCCCTCCCGGGCGTGTCCGACGCGCCGGTCCCTCTCAATGAGTTGAAGCGGGCCCTGACCGATACGGTCGGGAGGAGCGGCCTCGATCTCTCCGACCTCAGGGTGTCTGTGTCCGGGAAAGGCGCGATCGTCAGGCACACCGATATGCCTCGTATGAGTGTGACTGAACTCCGGTCGAGCATCAGGTATGAGGCCGAAACACTCCTCCCGTTTAGCCTCGACGATTGCATCTTTGACTGCCACATCCTCGATCCCGATGCGAAAGAGCGGCCCAAGATGAAGGTGGTGCTCGCGGCCGCACGGAAGACGCTGGTGCAGGAACGGGTTGACCTTCTCAAGGAGGTCGGACTCGTCCCCCGCGTCGTCACCCTTGACGCGATAGCGCTCGCCAATGCGTTTGAATCAGCCTGCCCGCCGTCATCCCCCGATGAGACCGTCTCGGTGGTCCACATCGGTGCCGTGCGCACCATCTTGAACATCGTGTCCGGTGGCGTGCTCGAGCTCACCCGCGACATCGAGCAGGGGGGAAGCAACGCCACGATCGCCATCGCCCGCGGGCTCGGGATTGACTACGCCGAGGCGGAGCGGCGCAAGGAAGCGGCGGATCAGGCCGTCCGCGAGCCGGTCTCGGCGATGAACATGGTACTGGTGCGTGAGTTGCGCGCGACATTCAGCTACATATCCTCCAAGATGAACAAGGCCGTGGGAAAGATCTTCCTGAGCGGCGGCGGGGCGCTCTCCCCCTGGGTGCGCGAAGCGCTTGCCTCAGAATTCGGCATCGAGATTCTCCACTGGGATCCGCTGAAGGGGATTTCATCCGATGCCGCCCCGGTGAGTGATGAGGCCCGGATGAAAAAGGGGATCCTGGCCGTCGCTGCGGGCCTCGCGTTGTCGGAGTGAGGGACGGGCTGCAGCCGATGGTTGACGGCATGGCCGATTCTTTATAGTGCATCTGCTCCGGGATATACACATATGTTAAAGATCAACCTGCTCCCCGAAGAATTGCGCGAAATGGAGCGCGCGCGCAAGGCAAAACTCAACGTCGCCCTGCTGAGCACCGTTGCGCTTGTCGTGGGCGTGGTGTGCGTACTCGTCATCTTCTACATCATGGGACGACGGGTGAGCAATATGGCGCGCGTGCGATCCAGACTCAAAGAGCTTGCGCCCCAGGTCGAGGAGGCGGAATCCCTGGTCAAACACAAGGGGCAATATGCCCGTGAGATTGAGATCTTTGACGACGTTGCCTCCCGGAAAATGCCCTGGAGCCGTATCCTCAACGATGTGAGCGACGCCATGCCGGAGGATCTCTTCCTGGTGAGAATGACCTATAACAGCTCGCAACCGGGGACGCTCGTCATCAAGGGAGAGGCCCTTGCGGGGCACGGTATCGAAAGCGTGGTGGATTTCCTTGACGCGCTGAGGCGTTCGCCGGACTTCGTGAACGAGTTCTCCCAGATCGACTACTCCATTGAGAGCATCGAGGGCGGGAGGAAATCGTTCGAGATCAAGTGCGGCCGCGCGAAGCGCGAGGGGAAACGGTAGGGGAGAGGATGGAGAAGAAACAGATACAGCTCGCGATACTGGGCGGGGTCATCGCCACGGGCGTCATTGTCCTTGCCGTCAATTTCGTGCGCTCACGGCCGGCCGCGGTTCCCGGGGCGGTCGCCGAGTCGCCCGGCACTTCCCGGGAGCAGCTCATGAAGGAGGAGGTCATGGTGAAGCGCCTGCCCCAGCAGCGAGTCGAGCTCGCCGAGCTTCAAAAGAAGCGCGACGCGGTTGCCGCCGATCTCCCCTTCGAGTCCGATCACACCTGGCTGTCGCGTCAGATCAATCAAATCGCCGCTGCAACAGGCGTGAGCGACGTCAGCCAGCGCTATCAGGCGGCTTTCGCGCCGGAGGTAAAGTTCGAGGGAGAGGCGAAGGATCGCTACGCGGAGAAGACCTGGGAGATCAGGATGCGGTGTGGCTACCACGACCTCGGGAAGTTTCTCAACAAGATCGAAGAGGCCAACCGTTTTCTCGAGGTGAAGGAGATCGGC
>JAPLCY010000381.1 GCA_026391995.1 Candidatus Auribacterota bacterium | reverse complement strand
TCAAAATCGTGAATGCTGGCCGCGCCGTTCATGGCGACGGCGGTGACGACTCTGCGCCGCATGAGGTCGATGAGTATCCGGCTGCAGCCGCACTTGATGACGTGGCCGCCCAGGGCGGCGATGACCGGTTTTGAGCGCCCGCGGGCATTCACGATCGCCTGGACGCAATCCCTGAAGGACTGCCCGGCCAGGATGTGCGGGAGAGAGTCAATGAACTCCTTGAACGATCCCCGCGTGCGGGTGGGTTTGGCGAACATGGAGAGGGCCACCTTGTGCTGTCTCCCGGCTAGCGGTATTGTCTTAACCTTCTGCAATAGAGGACGATGCGCAGCTTTCGCCATTGACAGCCTCCCCACGTGTGACCAAAATAGTAGCAGGGAAGGAGGGGAAAGTCAATTGCGGCGTAATGGTTCAATTATGGGGGGGTAGCCGCGGATACACGGGGAACATTTCAGACCTTTCCCCTGTCGCCGGCGTGGTTTCCGGGACGGGTCCGCCAGCGTCGGTGCATCCAGACCCACTGGTCGGGATGCGAGCGCACGTAGCGTTCGATGCAGCGTGTCCAGAGCTGGGTGTTGTGAACCAGGTCGGTGTCTCTGTCCCCAGTGGTGAGGAGGCTGATCGGTTCCTCGATGATGATTTTGTGCCGCCGCCCCTCCCTGACGATATGTGCGGGAATGAGGGGGGCCCCGCTCTTCATGGCGATGAGGACCGGGGCGCTGGGGGTGTAGGCGGGCCTGCCATAGAAGCTGACGAATACCCCCGGGAGTTTGCGGACGTCCTGATCCGCGAGTATCCCCACGACCTCGTTGTTTCGCAGGGTTTTCAGGATCTCGCGGGGCGATTCATCGCGGTAAAATACGCGGAACCCCTTCGACCGGCGGAGCTTGTAGAGGAGGCGTTCATATTTCTCATAGTAGATGCGCCGGGCGACGACGCCGCCGGTAAAGCCGATCGCGAGAAAGTAGGTGGGGATGAGTTCCCAGTTGCCGATATGGCCGGTGATGATAATGATCCCCTTGCCGTTCTCCCGCGCGCGTTCGAGTATCTCCCTGCCCTCCATGGAGATGAATCCCCTGACGCGTTCCGGGTCGAGCCTCGGGTAAAAGGCGATCTCGGCGAGGTTCCTCCCGAGGTTCATGAAGACCGCGCGCGCGATCACTGCGCGCTCGCTCGCGTTGTTCTCGTCGCCGTAGGCCAGTGCAAGGTGCTCGAGCGTTTTTCGGCGTTCGCGGGCAAGCAGGTAGTAGGCGCACCATCCCCCGAACGTCCCCATCCCGTAGAGGACGGCGAGCGGGATGAACCGCGCGATGCCGAGGATGGCGACGGCGGAGTAGTAGAGGAACTCCTTCCTGAAACGGTGTTTCACACGGTCGCTCATCGTCCAAGCACCTCACCGACTGTCCGCAATACCGTTGCCGCCGGAATGGCCTGCATGCAATCCTCTTTTCGGGGACAGACCCGGTGATAACAGGGGCGGCAGGCGACGGGGGCGCAGATCACCCGGTGTTGCGGGCCATACGGCCCGGTGCGCTCCGGATTGGTCGGCCCGAAGAGCGCGACGACGGGGGTGCCGGCGGCGGCGGCGAGATGCATGGGCCCGCTGTCATTGGTCACGAGCACCTCCAGGCGCGCGATCAGCGCGGCGAGCTTGAGGGGATCGGTGAGTCCCTCAATGACGCGGGCCTTTGCCCGCATCAGGGCGGCGACCCTGCCCCCCTCGCCGGAAAAGCCCCCGATGATTACCGGTACGAGCCCCTGTGCCGCGAGCGCATCGCCGAGGGCGGCAAACCGGTCCGGCGGCCATCGCTTGGTGTCCCAGCGGGTCGAGGGGGAGAGGCCCACATACAACGAATTGCCGGTGGCACCGCTTTCCCCCAGAGCCTCATCGGCCCATTGCCGCTCGGCGGGGCCTATGCCGAGGGGAAATGCCACCCCCGCGCCGGGGAAGCCCGCCGCGTCGGCCACCGCGAGGTATCGGTCGACGGCGTGCCGGTCTGGATCATCACACTGGACGCGGCGGTTATAGAATATCTGCGCCCCCTCCCGCGCATTGGCAAAGCCGATACGGAGCGGGGAGGCGGTGGCGGCGGTGAACAGGCCGCTCCTGAAGAGACCCTGGAGATCCAGAACCGCGTCGAAGCGGGCAAGGTTCAGTTCGCGGCAGAGGCGGAGAAAGGAGGTGAGCGCGCGGGGGGCGCGGATGAGTTCATGCCACAGGTGCCGCTCGAAGGCATACACGTGATCAATGCACGGGTTTGCCTCGAGCAGGCGTCGGTACTGGGCATTTACCACCCAGGCGATCGACGTCCCCGGGGCCGCGGCCCGTACCCGCGCCGCCACCGGGAGGGCCTGGACGATATCCCCGAGCGAGCTTGGCTTGATGATGAGGATCGTGGTCATTGTTCCCGCCGTTGCTCCCGGCTTCGGGCTTTGAACCTTCTTTGCTGTTGCCGTATCTTCCGCTCCGTAATACGGCGCACTTTTTTCCAGGCACGGGGGCATTCGTCGCGGTGCCGCGGCCCGAGGTATGCCCGGAGGAAGAGCCGGCGTTCCACGATGCCCAGCGCGGTGAGGTCGAGGAGCGATTTGTTGAGCTGCACCAGGGCGCGTATCGCCAGACGTCGCGGGACGCGGAGCCCGGTCCGAACAAAATCGAGATCGGTGAGGTAGAACCGGAAATTATCACCGGTGCGATGCTGTACGAGAATGTTGGTCGCCTTCATGTCGCCATGGTAGACGCCCCGGGAGTGGACCGTGCGGAGGAAGAGGGCGAAGTCCCGCACCAGCCTTCTCCGCGCCGTGCCCGGGAGACGCTGTACCAGGTCGGCCAGGGTGCTCACCGCGGGAATGGCCTCGGTGATGAAGAAGGCATCGCCGAGCAGGTGCATCGCGCGCCGCTCTTCGAACGCCGCGATCGCCGTCACGGCGGGGATGTTCCGTATGGCGAGGGCGTACGAACCACGCCATGAGCGGATTGCCTGGGAGGGGCGCATGAGGTAGGTGATCGCCCGCATCCTTCGCTTG
This sequence comes from Candidatus Auribacterota bacterium, assembly GCA_026391995.1. GTDB lineage: Bacteria > Auribacterota > Tritonobacteria > UBA1439 > UBA1439 > JAPLCW01. Next base: position 922 of record JAPLCY010000381.1, on the reverse strand, counting down.
GGCTTGTAATGCTTGATATAGATCGGGAGAGCCGCGCGAAACGGAGCCGCATGAAGTAACGGTTCGGCTCTACGCACCGCCGCTCGCGCCGTTTCCAGAGCCGCCAGCGCATGGCCAGTGTCACCTCGTCAATCCGATCCAGCAGATTCCTCTTCTCCTGGCGCCACGGCTCGTCCTCCCCGAAATAGGAGGTAAAAAAGAGGAGGCGCTCGCTCCGGCTGAGGGAGAGGCTCGCGAACATGTTGAATTGCGCAAGACTTTTGATTCGCTTGGTCAGCGAGAGAGTACGCGCCGCGCTCGCCCGATGAAGGTCGAGGAGGTAAAGGCGCTGCGTGTGTCCCCCGGTGCGTTCGACCAGGAAGTTGCCCGGGTGCAGGTCGCGGTGGTAAATCCCGCGGTCGTGCATCTGCCGGAGCAGCGTCGCCAGCATCGTGATGAGCTCCCGCCGCTCGGCGGCGTTCACGCGGAAGGTGCCGTCGGCGGAGAACACAGCCTCCTCGAGCGTGACGCAGTCGAAGATCCGGACGGTGACGAGGTAGCTCTCGCGCAGGATGCCGAGGCGCCGTCTCTCGCCGAACGCCACCGGCGTCACCGTCCGCAAGCCCCGCGCAACCGCGGCACTGGTGATGCGCCACTCTTGCCGCGCCTTCGAGCCGAGGAGGTTGGCCTTGAGCCAATCGCCGAAACGCGCGTGCCGGTAAATTTTCACGACCACCGGGAGCGCCGCGACGCCAAGCCCTATTTCAGAGGAGAATATGATGCGCGTGATGGATTTCTTGATGACGCTGCCGGAAGAGGCGCGGAGGAGCCGCCGGGGGTCGGGGGGGCGGGAGGCGAGGAAGAGCCCCGCGTAGGGGGCGCTCACCTGCCAGCGAATGCCGTGGTGATCGTTGATGGTTATTGATCTGGACATACGTAGTAA
>JAPLCY010000055.1 GCA_026391995.1 Candidatus Auribacterota bacterium | reverse complement strand
TGCCGCCAACATCTACGCCCACGGATACGCCAGTGCCGCCAACAAGCACACCCACGGACACACCGGTGCCGCCAACATCTACGCCCACGGACACGCCTGTACCGCCGACAAGTGCGCCCACGGATACACCGGTATCACCCACTGATACGCCTTCCGCACCCACCCCGGCCCCCACGGCCACGCCCTTCTTCTTTGTGCCGTTCAACATCAGGCTCGGGCATCCTGTTCAGCCGACGACGGGCATCCTCAGCATCTTCATAGATGTCACAGTCAAGGACACCATCTACGCGGGAGTCCCGTGCCGCCCCTACATCGCCATCAATGCCGGGGGCAAGATGTACTACATCGTGAGTGGCAACAAGGTCGTAACCAAGATGACGCCATACATGAGCAACGGGAAGGAAAAATACTTCCAGTTGTACGATAACATCATCAATCTCGATGCGGCCACTATACCCTTCACGGGCCTCGCGCCGGGGCGCTACTGGGTGTACGGGGCGCTGCTGAACAAGAAGGGCGCGCCAATGGGGCCCATCGCCGAAAGAATCCTCACCATCGAATAGCGCGCGCAGCTTTTTCCCCATACCGGAACTCGTGCTGCCTCGTGGGGTTTACACACCCCCCACCCTCCCCCTCCCCCTCAAGGGGGGAGGGAATTTGATTGAGGCGCGGTGCTCGGGCCCATCGCCGAAAGAATCCTTACCATCGAATAGCGATTGGGGAGCGATTGGGGTCAAATCTTTATCCTTGACATTTGGAACAAAGAAGATACTTTTTGTCAAATTTATTCTTCAGCCCGGCATCCTTGGCCAATGCAACTTGCAGTCTACGACGACTCCGGCTCACCGCGCTATAATCAATCCCTCCCAGCAATCTTCCAATCTCTGGCTGGGGTAGGTTGCAGAAGCATCCTCCGCTCTGCCAACTGCGTAACCCTTTATCCCCTCCCCCTGCGAAGGGGGAGGGTCAGGGTGGGGGTGAGATAACGAGTGCCGAACTTTGGTTCTAACTTATTCTTATTGAATACATAGAACCACGCCCTGTAATGCACCCCCCACCTTAATCCTCCCCCTCAAGGGGGGAGGAAAATATAAAAGCACCCACACAAAACGGAAGAGAACCTAATGTTTTAACCGCAGCGAGAAGTTGCAACGCAATCCAGACAGCGGTTCGATTGCCCGTCCCTGCCGGAATTGCTATACTAAAATCATGCCCATCTATGAATACGGCTGCGGCCGCTGTAAAAAAATCTTCAGCTTCCTGGTGCGAAACCTCTCATCGCACAAACCCCCGTGCTGTCCGCGCTGCGGGAAGGGCGGGATGAAGCGCCGCGTTTCCGGATTCCGCATCGGGCGCAGCAACGAAGCGCGCCTTGAAAAACTCGCAGACCCGTCCCTGCTGGCCGGGGTTGATGAAAAGGATCCGCGATCCCTCGCCCGCTGGATGAAGCGCATGGGGAGCGAGCTCGGCGAGGATATGCCCGCGGGAATGGGCGAAATGGCCGACCGCATCGAGGCCGGTGAATCGCCGGAAGATATCGAAAAGGACGGCGGCGGTGATTACGCGAGGGACAGCTCCGGTGAGCTCTACGATGCGTGAGCGGCCGGTCATTATCTCGTTCGTCGGCCCTTCCGGCTCGGGCAAGACCGCCATTATCGAGAAGCTGATCAGGGAGTTCGGGAGACGCGGGCTTCGCGTCGGTGCCGTCAAGCACAGCCGGGCTGGTTTCAGCCTCGATAGGAGCGGCAAGGACAGCGCCCGGTTCAAAAGGGCGGGCGCCGGAACCGTGCTCCTCCTCTCCCCCTCCTCGCTTGGATTGATCGCCGACTATTCCGGTACCCTCTCGCCGCGGGAAGCCGCGGCGCGGTTCTTCCCGGATGCGGACATCATCCTTGTCGAGGGATGGAAGGAATCCGCGCTCCCCAAAATCCTCGTCCAGGGAACGGCGCGGCGGAGGGGCGTAGTAGGGCCCCTGATACGGGTACCCCGGCGGGCAAGTGTTGGGATCGTAAGGATACGCCGGCACCGTGTACGCGGGTGCGTAGTACGCGGGCGCGTAGTACGCGGGGGCATAGTACGCAGGGCCGTAACCATACCAGTAGGGCCGGTAATACGGATACCTGTCGTTATGATGAGGATAATACTCCTTCATCTTTATCTTGCCATGGCCGTATGGTCCGTCATACTCCCCCTTCCACTCACGATGGTCGCCCGCCCATGTGGTTGATATGGTGATCGCCGCCACCGTCAGAGCAAGAATAATACCACGCAGCTTCTTCATCCCGAACCTCCTCTCTTTCTCGCAGAGCGTTTTGCTCCAGATCTCATCACACAACAAGCAATATAGCACATGGCATGCCAGAAAGCCAAAATTGAAAGATTAATTCAGGTTGACGTACTGTATCCGTAATATGCTCGTATAGTTAATGTTACATCGAGCCTATTCTGCCCATGCATCGCGCGCTCCCTTTATCGTCAGCCATGAATGGCGGCATTGTGTTCCATTTGATATCATGGTGCTGTGTTTTGCAGCACACGGTAAAATCCTAAAGCGACGACGACGGCATGATGAGTCCGGTATCACACCCCACGACAGGCCATAAATTCAATCTCCCCGAGGGGATCCTCAAGGTGCTCGCCGATGAGAAGATCCTGTCCCTCTATCCCCCCCAGGAAGAGGCCCTCTCTTCCGGCGTGCTCGAGGGGAAGAACCTTGTCCTCGCCATTCCCACCGCCGCGGGGAAGACGCTCGTGGCCGAGATCTGCATGGTGAAGGCGATCCTCGAGGGGAGGGGCCGCTGCCTGTACGTGGTGCCGCTGCGGGCGCTGGCCTCCGAGAAATACGAAGAGTTCAAAAGGAGGTACGGCCCCCTCGGCATCTCGGTCGGGATCGCCACCGGCGAATACGATATGCCGGGTGCCAGGCTTGGCAGATTCGATATCGTCATCGCGACATCGGAAAAGGTGGACTCGCTCCTCCGCATGCACACCAGATGGCTCTCAGAGGGGCTGGCGGTCGCGGTCCTGGAAGAAATCCATTACATCCACGACCCGTCGCGGGGCCCGACGCTCGAGATCATCGCGGCCCGCCTCCGCCAGGTCAATCTCCGGCTTCAAATCCTGGCGCTGAGCGCGACCATCACCAACGCCCGCGAGCTCGCCTCATGGCTGGACGCGGCGCTGGTGTGCAGCGACTGGCGCCCGGTCCCCCTTGCCGAGGGGGTCTATGACGGCTCCACCATCACCTACGCCGACCTCAGCACCCGCTCACTCCCCGGCTCCGCGCGTGATCCGCTGGTCGCACTCGTGCGGGACACGATCACGGAGGGGGGCCAGGTCATCGTCTTCGTCAACGCGCGTCGTTCCACCATCGCCGTCGCCCGGACACTCGCCGGCCATCTGAAGGGCTCGCTCTCTCCCGGAGACAAAAAGGCCCTCGGCGAGCTCGCCGGCGCGGCCCGCGGGGTCCTGGCCGAACCGACGCACCTCTGCGAGGAACTTGCGTCAGTCATCAGCGGGGGCGCGGCGTTCCACCACGCCGGCCTCCACCATGAGCAGCGCAGGCTCATCGAGGACGCGTTCAGGGCGAACCGGATCAAGGTCATCTGCGCGACGCCGACACTCGCCGCCGGGGTGAACCTGCCCGCGCGGCGCGTCATTATCCGGGACTGGCACCGCTACGAGTTCGGGCGCGGATCGAGGCCGATCCCCGTCTTCGAGTACAAGCAGTTCGCGGGACGGGCGGGGCGCCCGGGCTACGACACGGAGGGGGAGGCGCTCCTAATCGCAAAGAAGGCCGGGGACAAGGAGTTCCTCTTCGATCACTATCTCCGGGCCGCCGCCGAACCGCTCCGCTCGCAGCTCGGCACCGGCGGCGCGCTCGGCGCGCACCTCCTCGCGGCGATCGCCTCCGGCTACGCAGCCTCGCGTGACGAGATCATGTCGTTCCTGCAACTGACCTTCTTCGCGGTGCAGGGGGACGTCGAGGAGCTGGACTGGCTGGTGGACAGGATCCTGCTGTCGCTTCTGGAGGACGACCTGATCAGCATCGGGGACGGAGAGGGAGCGGATTCCGAATCCATTTCCCGCGCCGCGCTCTCCCCCACTCCGCTCGGCGCGATTGTCTCCCGGCTCTACCTTGAGCCGCGCTCCGGAGTCATCCTCCGGGACGGGATCCTCGCCGCGCGCGACAACGTCCCCATCGATTACGCGCTCCTCCACCTCATCTGTTGCTGCCCCGACATGGATGTCGTGAGCCCCGGCAAAGGCGACCTGGAGGCGCTCAGGAGCGAGGCGATCGCCAGGCGCCAGGACTTCCTCGTGCGCTACCCCGGCGAATCGGATCCTGATCTCCAGTACCGTTTCCTCGAGGCCCTCCTCACCGCCCAGTTCCTCGGCGAATGGATCCGGGAGAGGCCCGAGGATGCCCTGTGCGAAGAATTCGGGATCGGGCCGGGGGATTTGCGGAGGATCATCGAGGGCGCGGATTGGCTCCTCCACTCCGCCGGGCAGGTCGGGCGACTGATCGAGAAGGCAGCGCTGCTCCCCGTTCTCGATCAGCTCCGCCTGCGAACGATGTACGGGATCAAGGAGGAGTTGCTCGATCTGGTGAGCCTGAAGGGGATCGGAAGGATGCGGGCGAGGAGTCTGTTCAGGAAGGGTTACCGGGCTCTCGACGATATCAGGGGGGCGACAGAAAAATCCTTGAGCGACGTCCCCGGAATCGGCGAGCAATTGGCCGCGAGCATCAAGAAACAGGCTGCCCGGCCGCGTGCGTAGCGCCGCGGCCCTCGACCTGGGCCTTCAACCCGGCGATCCTTGACATGATCGCCTCGCTGATCCGCCGGAATCCATCCCTGTTCACCGGGACATCCTTGAACTCTTCATACCTGATAACCGGCCCATAGAGGATCCTTATCTTTCGCGGGCGAGGCACAATTGCCCCCCTGGGCATCGCCCGCCAGGAGTTGGCGATATAGCAGGGGATTACGTCGGCCCGAGCGTGCGCGACAAAGAGCCCCACCCCTCCCTTCCCGGGGCCGAGCCTCCCGCCAACGCCGCGCGTCCCCTCGGGAAACATGAGGACGATCTCACCCGATTCAAGCAGCTCGATGATTCGCCTGATGGCGCGCACGTCGGCGGTGCCGCGATTGATCGGGATCATGTGCTGACAGTTCATGATGAACGCCAGGAATTTGTTCTTGATAAGGCTCGATCGACCCAGGAACCATATCTTCCGCTCCAGCGCCACGCCGCCAAGCGGGGCATCGACGACGCTTGAGTGATTGACCGCCAGGATCGCGCCGCCGGTCCGCGGGACATATTCGATGCCGCTGGCCTCCCATCGGAAGACAATCTTGAAAAGAAACCGGTAGATCACCCTCAACACGCTGTAGCCCCGGTCATAGAACGATTGGCTGAACTTCATCCCTTCTCCTCCAGGGCGGCAAGGATGGATTCCAGATCGTGATGATAGCACAGGTCTATTATTTGTTCCTGTAGATCTTCGAGCTCGTCCGGGTCTCGGCCAGGAGCTTGCCCTTGCGAATGACGTAGAGGCGGTCAGCCTGCGTGCGGAACGCCTCCTGGACCGTCGTGGCGTCGAGGACGTTGAAGCTCGCCGGGTTGCCGGCCTCGATCCCGTACCCCTTCAGACGGAGCATCTGCGCCGAGCGCACCGTCGGCATGTCGAAGAGCGTCTCGATTTCGCGCGGCCAGGTGAACTGGATGGCGTGCGCCGCAATCAGCCCCACCTCGAGCATGTCCTCCTGACCCCAGGTCGGATAGAAGGTGTCCTTCAGGCAGTCCTGTCCGTAGACCACGTTGACGCCTGCGGCGAGAAGATCCTTGACGCGGGTGAGGCCGCGGCGGATCGGGCCGCGGTCGAGCCTCCCCTCGAGCATCAGGTTGGTGGCGGGGTTGGTGACCATGTTGATCCCCGCGCGCTTCACCAGGTCGATCACCTTGGCGGCGTAATACGGATCATAGGAGCCGAGGGCGCAGGTGTGCCCGGTGCTGACGCGTCCCTGGTAGTTCTCCCGGATCGTCTTCGCGGCGAGGTATTGGAGGCACCGGGAGTTTATGTCGTCGGTCTCGTCGACGTGCATGTCGATGTCCGCGTCGTATTCCTTGGCGATCTCGAAGCAGATGTCGATGTGGCGCTGGGAATCGTCGTCGGTCATCTCGTTGTGCGGCATCCCGCCGACCACGTCCGCCCCGAGCTCCATCGCCTCGCGCATCAGCTCCTCGCAACCGGGGTCCTGGAGGATTCCCTCCTGAGGGAACGCCACGAGCTGGACGTCGGCAATATCGGCGCACTGCTTCCGCGCCTCGAGCACCCCCTTCAGCGGTTTCAGGCCGCCGATCGAATCCACGTCCACGTGCGAACGGAATACCGTCGTCCCATGCTTCACCCCCCACTCGATGACCCTGGTCGCGCGGACGACGTTGTCCTCGATGGTGTACTTCTTCTTCTTGTCCCAGATGATCTCTATCGCCTCACGGAGCGTGCCGCTCTTGTTCTCGCGCACCACCTCGCTGATGAGGGCCTTGTCAAGATGGAGGTGGGGGTCGACAAAGGTCGGTGTCACCAGTTTTCCGGCGGCGTTAATCTCGGTTCTGGCCTTCCCCGCGATACGGCTGGAGATACGCGCGATCTTGCCGCGCTCGACGGCGATATCCACGAGCCCCTTCCGGCCGCGAAGCTTCGCCCTGCGTACGATCATATCCATGACAACCTCCTGTTAAATCCCAAATCCTCCCTCGGCCCCGGGAAGGGGGTCTCGGGACGAGAACCCCTTGCGGGGCAAACTCCAAATCCCAAAAACAACACGAAGAAAGGCAAATTATGCAAATGCACACGGCAGTACGCCATAAACCGCGACATCATAGCCGAGTTACAGGCAAAATTCAAATCTAATAATCCATCCCTCTGATCATGCACTATTTGCACCACGCAGGATGCAAGTAGCTACTGCCTCTTCTTTGGGATTTGGGATTTCCCATCTCAACTTGCCAACCTGACGCTCTGCTCCCCCAGCAGCATCTCTATTCCGCTGAGAAACTGCGGCGAGGGGTTGACGCGATATTGGCGGCCGGCGCGCATGAGAACCTTTTCCCCGCTCGCCGCCACAAAATCGAGAAAGACCGGGACGTGCCCCGCCGATGAGATCAGAAGCTGCTTGAGCTGCTCCAGCTTCCCGTGCTCGACGTCGGAGAGGTACACGTTGATATGCACCGCGCTCGTGCAATGCCGGGCGACCTCCGCAAGCGGAATTATCTCCGACACGATCACCTTCGGGTTCTCCTCCTCGATCTCCACGCGCCCCGTCACGAAGACGGCGGCCTCCTCCTGGAGGAGCGCGCCCACCTTCTCGAACGTCTTCGGGTAGACGAGGATCTCGACCGTGCCGGCAAGATCCTCGAGCGTGGCGACAGCCATCTTCTCGTTGCGCTTCCGGGTGTAGGTGAACCTGAGCCTCGTGATGATCCCGCCGATCTTCACCGTCGCCCCGCTCGCAAGCGTTGAGAGGGTCGCCGACCCCGCCGTGGCGAACCGCCGTATGTCGCCCTCGAACTTCACCAGCGGATGCCCGCTCACGTAGAAGCCGAGGAGCGATTTCTCCATCGAGAGGAGCTGGCTCTCGGGCCACTCCGGCACGTCGGGAATCTCCTCCGCGGCGCCCGCCGCCGACGCGGGGGCGAGCATGTCGAAAAACGATCCCTGGCCGCGCTTCTGGTCCCGCTGTGCCTCCGCCGCGCGTTCCATGGCCCGCTCCACGCATGCCGCCAACTGCGCGCGCCTGAGCCCCAGGCCGTCAAACGCACCGCCCCATATCAAACTCTCGATCACCTTCTTGTTCACCAGCCGCGCATCAATCCGGCAGGTGAAGTCATAGATGCTTGTGAACGCCCCCCCGCCCTGGCGGGCGGAAATTATCGAGTCCACCGCCCCGCCCCCGACGTTCTTGATGGCAGCGAGGCCGAAGCGGATGGCCGGGCCAATCACGGTGAAACGCGAGTAGCTTTCGTTCACGTCGGGGGGGAGTATCTTGATTCCCATCCTCGTGCACTCGGCGATATACTCCGCAATCTTGTCGGTGTTGGCGATTTCGCTGGAGAGCAGCGCCGCCATGTACTCCACCGGATGATTCGCCTTGAGGTACGCCGTGCGGTACGCGATGAGGGAGTAGGCCGCGCTGTGCGACTTGTTGAACCCGTACTCGGCGAAGCGCGCAACCAGGTCGAATATCTTCTCCGCCACGCCCTTCTTGGTCCCCTTCTTCACCGCGCCGCGAACAAACGCCTCCTGCTGTTTCTCCATCTGCTCCATGATCTTCTTGCTCATGATCCGGCGGAGGTTGTCTGCCTGGGGCATCGTGAAACCGGCAATATCGTGCGCGATCTGGATCACCTGCTCCTGGTAGAGCATGACGCCGTAGGTGTCTTTCAATATCGGCTCGAGGACCGGATGGTCGTAGGCGATGGTAGTCTGGCCGTGCTTGCGCCGCACATAGTCGTCGAGCATCCGCATCGGGCCCGGCCGGAAGAGGGCGAGGAGCGCGATGATGTCGTCGAAGCGGTCGATGCCTATCTTCTTGGAGAGTTCCCGCATCCCCGCGCTCTCGAGCTGGAAGACGCCCACGGTATCGGCGCGGTTGAGGAGGTCGAAGGTCGCCCTGTCGTCGAGCGGGACGGTGTCCCAGGAGATCGTGACCGCGCGCGTCCGCTGAATGATCTTCAATGCCTCGTGGAGGACGGTGAGCGTCCGCAGACCAAGAAAGTCCATCTTGAGGAGCCCGATATCCTCCACCGATTTCATCGCATACTGGGTGATCGGTTCCTCGTCGGTGCCGCGGCACAGGGGCAGGTATTCGGTGAGGGGCCTGTCGCCGATCACCACGCCCGCGGCGTGGGTGGAGGCGTTCCGCGCCAGCCCCTCGAGCGAGAAGCCAAGCTCGATCAATTGCTTCACCTGGGGGTCGGACTCCTTCATCTTCCTGAGCTGCGGCTCCATCTCGATGGCTTCGGCCAGGGTGATCTTCGGGTCGTTGGGGACAAGCTTCGCGATCCGGTCGACGTCGCCGTACGCCATGCCCAGCACTCTGCCAACGTCCCTGATCACTGCCTTCGCCTTCATGCGGCCGAAGGTGATGATCTGGGCGACGTTCCGGGAGCCATAGCGCTCGCTTACATAATCGAGGATCTCGCCGCGGCGGTCATAACAGAAGTCGATGTCCATATCGGGCATCGTGACCCGGTTCGGGTTGAGGAAGCGCTCGAAAAGGAGGTTGTAGCGCAGCGGGTCGACATCGGTGATGCCAAGGGCGTAGGCGGCGATCGAACCGGCGGCGGAGCCGCGCCCGGGGCCGACCGGGATGTCGTGCGCCTTGGCCCAGTGTATGAAATCCCAGACGATCAGGAAATAGCTGGCGTAGTTCATCCGCTCGATGATCTTGAGCTCCCGGTCGAGGCGGTCGCGCGCCGCGGAAGAGCCGTCCGGGTAGCGGCGGGCGAGCCCCTCCGCGCAGAGCCGGCGGAGATACTCCATCCGCGGCTTCCCTTCCGGGGCGGTGTACTCGGGGATCCGGTAGATCTGAATCCCCTTTTCGTCCTTAAAATTGAGCTCGAGGTTGCACTTCTCGGCGACCTCGATGGTGCGGGCTATCGCCTCGGGGAACTCGCCGAGGGCTTTCTGCATCTCCTCCTCGGATTTGCCAGGCCATGGTTGTGAAGCTCGAGGTAAAAGTCGCCCCCGCCGAAGATATCGCGATACTCGCCGGAGACGCGCTCCGCCCCCTTCACGTCTCCCTTCAGTATGAGGTGTGCGATCTCGCCCTTCAGGCAGGCGCTCGCCCCGACCAGGCCGCGGCTGTGGGAGGCGAGCAGCTCCTTGTCGATCCTCGGCCTGTAGTAGAATCCCTCGAGATGCGCCGCCGAGGAAAGCGTGAGAAGGTTCTGGTATCCCTGGAGATCCTTGGCAAGCAGGAGGAGATGGAAGGACGCGTCCTTGATACCGGCGACTTTCTTGTCCAGCCGGCTCCCGGGGGCGACGTACATCTCCTGGCCGATGATCGGCTTTATCCCATCGGCCATGGCCTTCTGGTAAAACTCGAGCGCGCCGCCCATGAATCCATGGTCGGTCAGCGCCAGGGCGGGCATCCTGAGCTCCCGAGCGCGCGCGATCAGGCTGGCAAGGCGGCACGCCCCGTCGAGGAGGCTGTACTCGCTGTGGACATGGAGATGGACGAAGCGCGAGTGCTGCATTGGGCTATTCCGCTGCGATAATCCAGGACACCGCGAAACGTTACCGACCGCCGGTAACGCCGCTGACACAACGCATTCTCAGCGCACCTTGAGCGATCAGGGGTTCCCACCATGCATTGGCCCGGCGCCGCCTTAACGGGCCTTATAGATGAGGACGCCGCCCATGGTCGCAAAGAGGATATTCGGGAACCAGCTCGCGAGCCAGGCGGGCAGGTGCCCCCCCCGTCCCAGCGCGAGGCTCAGCATCAGGACCGCGTAGTAGGAGATGCCCAGCGCAATGCTGACCCCCGCGCTCCCCGCGGCGCCGCCGCGCGAGGCGCGCATCGCCAGGGGAACCGCGATCAGGACAATCGCGATGGCGACGAACGGCAAGGCGATCTTGTAGTGCAGGTCCACGAGCTTCCGGCCATAGATATCCGAGTCCGGCGGATAGAACGCCATGTTGCGGCCCAGCTCAAGCGCGTTCATGGAGAGGGAGTCCTTCTGGCTGCTCGTGAAATCCTCCGGTTTCTCCGTGAACGGGAACCGCCGCTTGGAGAATGTCTCCTCCTGCCCGCGGACCCGCTCCTCGATGAGCCGCTCCGATTTGGCGTAGGCGGCGGGGGCGAACTCCTCGTTCAGGTAAAAGAGGAGCGCGGTAAAACAGATGCCCATCGCGACAAACGGCGTCATGATCCTGTAGATGCTCATACCGCTCGCGCGCATGGCGGTGATCTCGTTGTGCCGGGTCAGCATCCCGAGGCAGTAGACGATGGCGAGCAGAATTGAAAGGGGGATGAGCTGTACCATCACCATGGGCAGCTGTATGGCGTAGTAGCGCCCCATTTCCATCAGGGGGATGCGGTACTCGACGTAGTCGTCGAGATGGGCGGAGAGGTCGTAAATAATGTAGACGAGGAAGAACGCCGCCAGGCAGTAACAGAGGGGGATGATAAACTCGCGGAGCAGATACCGGTCGAGAATGCGCACGCCCTACCTCCTCCCGAGCCGGTAGATCAGCACCGGCCCCAGCACCGCAAAAACGATGTTCGGAATCCACACGAGCAGGTCCGGACGTAACTGCGGGTTCGACTGAAACGCCTCCACGCAGATGATGAACGCATAGTTGAGCCCTACCAGAGCCAGGCTGATCGCCCCGCCGATGGAGGTCTCGCCGCGGTGCGTGGTGACCCCGAGCGGCATCCCGACCATGACAAAGGCCAGGGCGCAGAAGGTGAAGACGAGGCGCTCGCTCGCCTCCGTGCGGGACATGATCACCCGCCGCAGGAGGTCGCGTTTTAACATGGGGCTCGCGGTGGCCATCATCGAGGAGAAATGGTTGGCCTTCGCGATCAGCTCCATGACGGTGTAGTCGGCCATCTTCTTGGACACGGTCTCCTTCTCCCCCGT
>JAPLCY010000133.1 GCA_026391995.1 Candidatus Auribacterota bacterium | reverse complement strand
CGGCTGGTAGCCGGCGGCGGAGACGTTGGCGTCAAAGTAGCCGACCGCCGGGCTGTAGGAAGGCCCCTCAGCCGGGTATGGCCGACGCATGAGGCCGGCCTTGAGCAGCGGGAACGTCACCGGCCAGCTCATCATTACGCTGAAATCCACGTAGTGCTCCCAGCCATCGCGCGGTTCCTTGATGCGTATGTTCCAGCTCCCGAGCGACCCGCCGAAGTCAAACACATAGTAGCGCGTGAGCGGCACCCCGTCCACACCGGCCACGATGATGCCGGTGTTATGGTCGATCCAGTCTGTATTGTGTATCCACGCGCCAAGGACCTTCGTGGCCCGGAGCTCGCGCCTGCCCCTGAACGCGCGGTAGGTCCAGTGGCCCTTGTACTCATTGAGGGTCCTCGTGGCGACCCCCCGCTTCCCGTCGAACTCGGGGTTGCCGGTCCCCTCGATCGTCACGATGGCACTGCACGGGATATTGTATCCCGCTATCCGTATCAGCGTGGAACCGACCACCTCCGCCCCGGTGACCTGCTCCTCCATTCCGGGTGGATCCACGATACAGATATAGTCCCGTCCCGCCTCGTCGACACCGAAGAAGCCCTTCGACTGCCCCTCGCCCTTTTTCCTGGTGATCTTTAATTTACCCTTCGGGCGAATCTCCTCGTCCTCGGCGCGGAGCGCCTCCGGCGTCACGGAGGCAATATCACGGTTAAAAAAGAACGCGGAATCGGGGATGCCGCCGGCCGCGGTCAGGTCGCCGGCGGCCTTCGGCCTTCCGGCGAGCATGCGGGCCAGTCTGACGGGATTCACCACGTTCACGAAGTTGAAATACACGCTGTTCACGACCCACGCCCCGTCGAAAAACCAGTCCCCGAATATGTCCTCACACTCGCCGCGGATACCGAGAAAACTCTCGTAGTCGATCCCGTCGCGCATGAACGCCGCGCGCATCCCCCTGATCTTCGCGGCGAGCTCCTCGCGCTGCCCCGGATAGGGCGAGACAGCCAGTAGGTCGCGGCACTGCGCGTACGCCGCCACACGCTTCAGCGTCTCCTGAATTTTCTCCTCGCGAGAGGAAGTTCCAGCCGCGTGCACGGCGGCGGATATGACGATAGCTATCACGCCGCAGAAGATAATTTGACAACGCATCATTGGTTTCATACCTTCCCTCGCTGATCCGGCATCACGGCTGCCGGATCCTGGTTAAAGAACTGTGAAAGAGCGCGGTACAGCTCCGGGTGCTTTTCCCGCAACACGACCGGCCGCTCGAAAAAACATTCGACCGCCACAGCGAAAAATTCAGCTTCATTCGTGGCGGCATACGACCAGAGCGCGGACTGGTGCCGCTCGACCTTCTCCATCTCCTTGTGTATGAGTCCCAGCCACGCGCCCGAGGCGGCCGCATTCAACATTCTCGGCACACCGGATACGCTCCCACCCCGCATATCCATCAGGTGCGCGAACTCGTGAAGCACGACATTATCGCCTCGCCCGGGATTGCGCCATCCCTCTATCAGCGCCTCGCGGGAGATGATGATCGGCCCCTGTCCGTGCATCTGCCCCAGAAGCGGCCCGCTGGGTCTGAAACGGAACCTTTCGTCAAATCCTTCAGGGTACACCAAAATCGTATGGCCCCGCGGCAGCTCCCATTCCGGCTGCCCGTGCAAAAGCACCGCTGCGCCCGCGGCGACGAGCACGCGAATCTCGTCTGTGATTTCGACTCCTCCGACGCCTTCGATCCGCTGCTCCGCCAGGAAATAACGCAGGTTTTTCTCGAAGCGCCGTCGCCCCTCGGGGTTCAGTCTGCGGTAGAACCGTACCCCCCCGAGAAGTATCTCCCTCCACGCGGGCGGAAACGGCTGTTGTGCTAGTCTCCGCCGCCTCAAAGGCCGCCGCAGCGCCATTGACGCATAGACGACGAGCACCGGAACCGCACAGAGCGCCCACGCCGGGTAGAGCGAATCGGATGAGAGCGCCACGATGCTAAACACGAGGAGCGATGCAAGCGCGCCGTGCAGAACAATATCCCCCCTCGCAATCATCCGCATGTATGTATCCAGCAAAAGAACCAAAGGTTTAGCCGCGTATCGGCGCGGATATACGGAGATCGTTTAGCATTATATCCGTCGACATCCGTGTTAGTCTATATTCACCCTCCGTATCTGAGGCAGTAAAGGATCTATCACATTTTACTGGAGTCATACATATCCATTTTGAGCCCCATTTTAGATCCGCGGCAAGAACTCTGTTCTTTTAGCTTTAAGCCTTCAGCTTCGGGCTATAGTAATATCCGTGTGAATCCGTGGCTTCATAACCGCCCCGACCGCACTATCCCGACTATCAACCACAACCCGAGAAGCCCAGCGAGCATGAAGCCAAGGATCCCCAGCAGCGGCACGCCGAACAGGTGCGGCCCCTTGTCGCTCAGCGTGATGAGCGACGAGCCTATGATCAGCG
>JAPLCY010000289.1 GCA_026391995.1 Candidatus Auribacterota bacterium | reverse complement strand
GGCGGTGATCCGGGAAGTCCGCGCGACGATCCCGCCCCCTGACGACCCCGCCTGACCTGTTCCTCCTGGCGGGTGGGACGGGTCAGGTAGTGCGCTTGAGCGCCTCGCGCATGACCTTCAGGTTCATCACGTCTTCGCGGTTGTACTCGAGCAGCGTGGCGAGGGACTTCGCGCAACCGCAGCACGTGTAGTTCCGCCAGAGCTGAACCGCCGCGCGCCCGTCGATGTCCGTCAGCTTCCGCGCGATCCCGAGCAGCCGCTCCACCTTTTTCATTCCCCCGTACAAGCCCTGGCGGTGGCAGGAGTGCATCAGGTCGTGGTGGGTGCAGTAGTCGTTGAGATTCACCCCGAGCTTTGCCTTGATGTACGGGAGATCGAAACGCTCGCCGTTATAGGTATAGAGGGTGGGCGAATCCATGAATACGGGGATGAGCTTATCGACGCTGATATCTTCACCGACGAGCTGGATGAAAGTCCCCTCGCCATCACGCTCACGGTAGACGCCGATGACAGTGAGGTCGCCTTCTTCGGGGGCGACGCTGGTCGTCTCGATATCGAGATAGGCGGAGAACATGCCGCTCCTGTTCGCTGCTGACAACCAGTTACTGTATTTTGGTGCAGATGATAAGCGTATAGCCGGTCTGTGTGCCGAGTATCGCGGCGCGCTCCATGGCTGTGTCGAGCACCTTGATGGTGAAACTGTCTCCGGTCAGTTCGTAGACCGCCTTGTTAAGCGGGTACCCATCGAACTGGAAGTCCATCTCCTTGGGGGTGCGGGACTCGTTGATGGAGAATGTCCCGGCGAAAATTTTCCCACCGTCCCTGATCGTGATAGTATCGCCCTTGAACTCCCACATCTTGCTGCCGCTGGTTTCGTTCCCCTGATTTCTTACCTCGCGCCAGGCGCCCTCGAATGGTGTCACCGGGGCTTTTGCCTTGGCGGGGGAGGCCTTCGGGGCTGCGGGCCCGCCGGGCTTCACCGCGCACGAGGTGACGCAGAACATGAGTGATGATGTCAGAACAGGTATGAGCAACCGTTTCATAACATTGACCTCCGTGTGGACGATGCTTGATTATGCAAATAATACTCCTTTTCCCTCGTAACCCGCAACCCGTAACTGCTCGGGGTGAGTTGTTTTGAGAAATTTTATTACCTTACACTTTCAACTTCAAACCTGCGTTGCCGTAGTAATGGTCGGGGCGGGCGGATTCGAACCGCCGGCCTTCTGGTCCCAAACCAGACGCGCTACCAACTGCGCTACGCCCCGATGTTGCGATGAAGAGTGATTAGTGCTTAGTATATATGATATCGCCGCGAAATGCCCCCAAAAGGTACGGGGTCACTCATGGGGGGCTCCCACATTATCCCCCTCCCCCCTTGAGGGGGAGGGTCGGGGTGGGGGGTAAAAATACCCACCGTAAGTGACCCCATACCCCAAAAGTCACGGCTACCAGGAGGCCCCCTTCTGCTCTGCCCCGGTTTCTTTCCTCGCGCGGTCCTTTTGTTTTTCGATCATCTCGTAGTAATCGGCCTTCTGCCTCGGCGTGAGGCCGCGCCAGTTCTTCTCGGCGTAATTCATGAAGGGGCGCTCCCCCTTCCGGACGATGCGCCTCTCGCAGCCGCTCGTGGCGAGGGTGAGGGCGCAGAGGACGAGGATCCCGGCGAAAGTGCCGGATGTGCGTGTCAGCGTTATGATATTCATGGGCGGGGCATCCTTATTTTTCCATGAGTGTTTTTACGTGCGCGACAGCCGAGGCGGCGAGATTCTCCAGATGATATCCTCCTTCGAGGGCCGACACCAGGCGCCCGCCGCAGTGCCGCGCGGCGATCTCCATCACGATGGCGGTGAGCCGCGCGAAACCCGCCGTGCTCACGGCGAGCCCGGTCAGTGGATCGTCGAGATGGGGGTCGAAGCCCGCCGAGATGAGCACGAACTCCGGTTTGAATGCGTCCGCCGCCGGAACCAACACCTTGTTGAACGCCGCGAGGTATTC
>JAPLCY010000239.1 GCA_026391995.1 Candidatus Auribacterota bacterium | reverse complement strand
GCGTGCAATGGCGGGATAGTTCAGTCGTGCCGGCCTTTTTGCCATGGCGCTAACCTTTCTTCCGTCCGGTGGAACGCGCAAGAAGCCGGTGAATGGCCGCGCACTCCCTCAGCAAATCGCGCGCGTCGTCGAACGATATCTGGTTGGGGCCGTCACAGAGTGCCCGGCCGGGGCGGGGGTGCACCTCGAGGAACAGGCCGTCACAACCGGTTGCGACGGCCGCGCGCGCCAGGGGGCGGACGAACTCGCGCTGACCTCCCGTGGCGCCGCCGAGGCCTCCGGGGAGCTGGACGCTGTGCGTCGCGTCGAAGATCACGGGGTAGCCGTAGCGGCGCATGATCGGGAGCGCCCGCATGTCATTGATGAGGTTGTTGTACCCGAAGCTCGCCCCTCGCTCCGTGAGCGTGAGTCCCCTGCCCCCGAACGCCCTGAACTTCCCGATGATATTTTTCACATCCCAGGGGGCGAGGAACTGGCCTTTCTTCACGTTCACCGCGCGCCCGGACTCGCACACGGCCTTCAGGAGGTCGGTCTGGCGGCAGAGGAACGCGGGGATCTGGAGCATGTCGGCCACGCCCGCCGCGGCGGCCACCTGCTCTACTGCGTGGACATCGACACAGAGGGGGACCCGCAGCGCCCGTTTCACCCGTTTCAGAATGGCGAGTCCCTTGGCGAGTCCCGGCCCCCTGAAGGCGTCGGCGGAAGTGCGGTTTGCCTTGTCGTATGAGGTCTTGAGGATAAACGAGACGCGGGCGGCCGCGCATATTTTCTTGAGCGCGCGTCCGGTTTCCAGGAGGAGTCTTTCGCTCTCGATCACGCAGGGCCCGGCGATGAGGACGAGCCGCTCCCCGCCGCCGATCTTTACCGCCCCCACCGTGACTATCCGTGTTGTCATGGTATTCACCTGTGCGCGTGTGTCACGCGCGTTGTTCGATCATGCGCTGCACCCGGGCGAGGTCTGAAGGAGTGTCGACGCTCGGCGAGTCGTACGCCGTCGTTATCACGCGAATCCGTTCCCCGTGCTCGAGGATGCGGAGCTGCTCGAGTTTCTCCGCCTGCTCGAGGGGGGTCGCGGGCCAGCGGGTGAACCGGAGGAGAAACTCCTTCCGGTAGGCGTAGAGGCCGATATGCTTCAGATAGCGCCACGCGCCCCCGTCCCGAAGATGCGGTATCGGCGCCCGCGAGAAGTAGAGCGCCGTGCCGTCGAGCGCGGTCACCACCTTCACCACGTTCGGGTCTTCCGCGAGTGCCGCGTCACTACACGGCACCGCGATCGTCGCGACGTTGAGCGAGGGGTCCTCCAGGAGCGGCTGGACGGCCGCGTCTATCGCTTCCGGCCTGATCAGCGGTTCGTCGCCCTGGATATTCACGACGATGTCGCATGCGAAAGCGCCGACCGCCTCGGCAATCCGGTCGCTTCCCGATCGGTGTTCCGCGGAGGTGAAGACCGCCGTTCCGCCGAACCGCTGCACCGCATCCACCACGCGCGGGTCGTCGGTTGCCACGAGGATCGTTTCGAGGCTTCCCGCCCGGCGCGCCGACTCATAGACGTGCTGGATGAGCGGTTTTCCGCATATCGGGGCGAGTACCTTTGCCGGCAGCCGGGTCGAGGCGTAGCGCGCCGGAATAACGCCGATGGTTTTCATTGCGTGCCCTTCCCCGCGACATTGATGATCCACGCCACCGCCTCGCCGAGATTTCCCGCCACGTAATCCGGCCGCCGCGCGCCGGTGAGGCTGCGCGCCGTCTCCCCGCCCGCGCCCGTAAGGACCAGGACCGTCCGGCAGCCGGCGTTCCTGCCCGTCTGGATGTCCGAGGCGCGGTCACCGATAAAGAAAGAGGCCTCGAGATCAACCTTGTAGCGCCTCGCCGCCTCGAGCACCATTGCGGGAGAGGGCTTGCGGCATGCGCACCCCTCGTCGGGGTGATGAGGACAGTAGTAGACCCCGTCGAGCGTTACCCCCTCCGCCTCGAGGGCGGCGCTCATCCGGTCGTGGATCCGATCGAGGGCCTCCCTGTCGAAAAACCCGCGCGCGATTCCCGACTGATTGCTGACGACAAAGATCAAATGCCCGGCGGCGCGCAGTCGCTTGAGCGCCTCGATCACCCCCGGCAAAAACTGAAACCGGTCGGGATCGCCGAGGTACCCCGGGTCTATGTTGATGGTGCCGTCCCGGTCGAGAAACACCGCCGTGCGCTTCAAGGATACATCGCCTCTGTGATCTCCCGGGGAGCGGCGGTCGCGGTTCCCACTTTCCCCACGACCACGCCCGCGGCATAGTTCGAGATG
>JAPLCY010000347.1 GCA_026391995.1 Candidatus Auribacterota bacterium | reverse complement strand
AGGATTTCGACAGGCACAACAAGGCGTATGGCTTCGGGCGTTTCACCGTCCCAATCCCGTGATTTTCTCGATAGCTTGATTGCCCAACAGCTCGATAGCTTGATCGCTCGATAGCTAAATATATGCCCACCGCACTCCGCGTGACAAGGCTCGTGGTCTATCGCATCCGGCTTCCCCTCCGCATCCATTTTTCCCACTCCCGCTCAGTTCGCAGTGAGGCTGAGAATATTGTGGTGGAGGCGGTGACCGACAGGGGGGTGAGCGGCTTTGGCGAGGGAGTTCCGCGCGAGTACGTGACGGGGGAGACGCCCGACGAGGCCATGCGCTATCTCGCCGGTCTCGATTGTTCATTCCTCGCGCCCGGCTGGGGAACGCTCGAGGAGGGTGTGTGCGATCTGCAGCGGTGGGAGTGCGGAGTTGATCGCACGGGAGCGGTCTTTCCCGGAGCCGCCCGCTGCGCCCTGGGCCTGAGCCTGCTCGACGCGCTCACGCGGGCCCACGGGGTGAGCGTCCGGGAGGTCGGGCGGTTCATGGCGGGCGTGCCGGACGAATCCGGACGCCCCTCCCGGGTGCGGTACAGCGCGGTGTGTTCCGGCGGCTCGATTGCGCCGGTCACCTCCTCTCTGATACAATATCGGCTCTACGGTTTCAAGTCGGTAAAGCTCAAGGTGGGGTGGGATGAGGAGGCGGACGCGGCCCTGGTCCGCCGCGCGAGGAAAATCCTCGGATCGGGGATTGACATCAGGGTCGACGCCAACGGGGCGTGGGACACCGCGACGGCGTTGCGGGTGATACCGAGGCTCGGCGAATCCGGCATTTCGGCGGTTGAGGAGCCGCTTGCCCCCGACTGGCGTGGCGATTATCCCCGGCTTAGGAAGGCGGTGGGAGTTCCAATCATGCTCGACGAGTCAGTCTCCGCGCCGGCGGACGCCCGCGCCGCTATGCGTGATCGTTCCTGCGACCTGGTGAATGTGCGGATTTCGAAGTGCGGCGGGCTCTTCGCGTCGCACCGGATGGCCCTCGCGCTCAGCGGGCAGGGGATCGGCTACGCCCTCGGATGCCAGGTGGGGGAGACGGGGCTTCTCTCGGCGGCCGGGAGGCATCTGGCATTTTTTCTCCCCGGCATACGGTATCTCGAGGGGTCCTATGACCGCCACCTCCTGAAGAGAAATCTCACCATCGAGGATCCGACGTTCCGTTACGGGGGCCGGGCCCGGCCCCTCGAGGGAAACGGGCTCGGCGTCACGGTGAACCGGCGCGTGCTGGACGCGGTTACGGTTCAGAGGCAGGAGATCGCTATTTGAGGTGACCATTGATGAATACAGATGAATCCATGCCGGAGATAAGGGAACTTCAATGCAGCGACGGGGCGAAGCTCCGTTTCAGAGAGTGGCTGCCGAAATCGCCGAAGGCGACGATCGTCGGCCTCCACGGGCTCAGGAGCCACAGCGCGTGGTATCTCGAATCGTGCGGCCTGCTGTGCCGGAAGGGGTATCGGGTGATCTTTCCCGACCGCCGGGGCTCGGGCCTCAACGCCGGGCGCGGGGGAGGAGAGCCGCGCTGCGGACGATGGCTTGACGACGTCGGGGAGTTTGCGCGCTACGGGAAGGCGAATCTCCCGGGAAGGCCGGTGCACCTGCTGGGCATTTCATGGGGGGGGCGTCTCGCCGTTGCCGCCGCGGCGGCTGCCGGGGAGAGCATAGCGACCGTCGTGCTGTCCTCGCCGGGTCTCGTTCCCCTCACCGACTACTCACCCGCGTTGAAACTCAGGGTGCTCGCAGCGCTCCTCATGAAGAGCGGCCGTGAATTTTCGCTGCCGCTCGACGACCCGGCCCTCTTCACCGACGACCCCGACGAACAGGGCTATATCGAAGAGGATGGCCTCGGATTGCGCACCGTCACCGCCCGGTTCCTCTATGAGAGCCGAAGGCTCGAGCGTCTGGCGCGCGCGCGTGTGGCGTCGGTCAACGTGCCGGTGCTGCTCCTTCTTTCCGGGCGGGATGAGATCGTAAACAACGCGGCGACCGCGAAGCTTATCAGTTCATGCGCGACCGGCGACACGCAGGTGAAGACGTATCCGGCGGCCCGCCACACCCTCGAGTTCGACCGTTGCCGGGGAGAGTATTTCGAGGATTTGGTCCGCTGGTTCGACGCACATACACTCGCGACCGCGGTCACGACAGGGGGGACCGCATGACGGTTCTTGTCACCGGCGCGACCGGTTGTGTCGGCGGCAATCTCGCCGAAGTGTTGATCGGGAAGGGACACCGGGTGCGCGCCCTTGTCCGTCCCGGGAGCGATACCGGATTCCTCCGCGCCCTCGGTCTCGAGCTCTGCCCCGGGGATCTGGGCGACCGGGCGTCGCTTGCCCGCGCCGTTACGGGGATTGACGTGGTGTTTCACTGCGCCGCGGTGGTGAGCGACTGGGCGAGCCTCGAAGAGATGCACCGGGTGAATGTCGAGGGGCTTAAAAACCTCCTCGATGCGTGTGAGGGCGTCAAGCTCAAGCGATTCGTCTACATGAGCTCGATGGTTGTTCTCGGGATGGGCGCCCAGAACAACCTCGACGAGTCCGCGTCCTATGTCGCGACCGGGGACAATTACAATACCACGAAGATAGAGGCGGAAAAACTGGCTCTGGAGTGCGCGAGGGAACGGGGGATTCCGGTGACGGTGGTGCGGGCCCCGTACGTCTACGGGCCGCGGGACCGGCAGATGTTTCCGCGCATCCTTGCCTATCTGAAGAACGGCCGCTATGCGTTTATCGGCGGGGGGACGAACCCGTTTTCGCTCGTCTACGCGAAAAACCTCGCCGACGGCCTCATCCGCGCGGCTGAATCGCCCGGGGCGGTGGGACAGATCTACAACATCACCGACGGCGTGGCGGTGACGCGCAGGGAGCTCATCAACCTCATGGCCGATCGATTGGGCCTGCCGTGGCCGAAGAGGAACATCTCCTACCCGGCGGCCCGGGTGATATGCGCGGTATGCGAAACCGTCGCGAAGGTTTTCCGGCTCAAGACCGCGCCGCTCCTCAACCGCTTCCGCCTGAAGTTCATGTACACACCCCTCACCTTCGATATTTCGAAGGCGCGCCGCGAACTTGGCTACGGGCCGGCGATACCATTCGAGAAGGGGATAGAGGAAACAATAGAATGGTTTAAATCCCAAATCCCAAATCAAAAATCCCAAAGAGGAAAATAAATGGGGTTCTTTTCTGTTTTGTGTGTGTACTTCTAGATTTCCTCCCCCCTTGAGGGGGAGGATTAAGGTGGGGGGTGTTTCAAAGACATGTGATGAACTGTTTTCGACCAGAACGAGATCCAACGAGTACCATGAGCCTTTTATCTCACCCCCACCCTGACCCTCCCCCTTTGCAGGGGGAGGGGATAAAGGATTTACCTACACAGAATGGAAGAGAACCACAAATGATAATTTTAAATCCACGGATGATGGAACTATGTATAACCGGGCACATAGCATGTATCATCAGGCAATGAAGGTGGAGTGTGATTTCGAATAGTGCGAATAGGCCCGATCCGCTCGTATTGGTGACCGGCGCCAACGGCTACGTGGGGGTGCACCTCGTGGAGAGGCTCTGCGCCGGGGGAATGCCGGTGCGGGCGCTCGTCCGCAGTGGATGTGACGGGAATGAGCGCGCATCCCTGGCCGCCATGGGCGCCGAGGTCATCGAGGCGGATATCGAAATGACCGCGGAGCTCACGCGGGCGCTGGAGGGCGTGGAGACGGTCGTCCATCTCATCGGGAGCATAGAGCGTCCCCGGCGGGGGGGGTATGAGGGGATGCACGTCGAAAAAACAAAAAGGCTCATGAACGCGTTCAAAACGGCGCTCCCCGCCTCGCGAAAAACGTCACCCGGAAGCTCACCACGCCGGCCTGGAAGAGTCATATACCTGAGCACCGTCGGCGCCGGAGAGGCGGCGGGGAACCGCTACGGCAGGACAAAATGGGAGGCGGAAGAGGTCATTACCCGTTCGGGGTGCGAGTACGTGATTGTGAGATCCTCTCTCATCTTCGGCCGGGAAACCGGCTCGCGGGACAGCAAGCTTGTTCGAAAACTTGCGCACCTTGCCGCCACGCGGTCGGCGCTGCCCCTGATCGGCGGCGGACGCAACCGGCTCCAGCCGGTCTACATCGGCGACCTGATCTCGTGTGTATGCGCCGCCATCGCGCTCCCCTCGCCGGCGGCATCGGTGTGGGAGATCGGGGGGCCGTTTCCGATGTCCCTCAGGGATATCGCCCGCTCCCTCACCGCGCTGCTGGGCATGCAGCGTCGCATTGTCAGCATCCCGTATCCGGTCGGGTATCTCCTCGGTCTCCTGGCGCGCGTGGCCCGTGCCGAGGGAACGATCAACCTCGAGCAGGTGCGGCTGTCGCGCCGGGACAACCTCTGCGCTCGGAACATGGCCGCCGAACTGACCGGGGCCCCCCTCGTCGGTTTTGAGGAGGGGATGCGGCGAACCACCGCGCGATTCGGCGTTGCGGCCATCGCGGGAGGGACGGACCGATGACCTGGGTGTGGCTGATCGTTGCCGGCGCCGTCGTCGCGTACCTGGGCTACTTCACCGTCAAATACGCGCGGCTTACCACGAATATCTTCCTCAACTCAACCATGTCGGCGCCCCCGCAGACGAAGTGGGAGATAATCGGCGAGGTGGTGAAATTTCTCAGCCTGGACGGGGTCGAGCTGAAGGGACTCTTTGTCCAGGCACGCGCGCCCGGATCCGCGGGCACGGTCGTTTTTGCGCACGAGGTCGGCGCGGGGCTCAACTCCTACGAGCGCTATTGCGCGTTCCTTCTCGACGAGGGATATAACATCTTTTCCTTCGATTTTCGCGGCCAGCACGCCGAGAAAAAAGGCAACTACAATCCGACGCAGTGGGCGAGCGAGAATGAGTACTACGATCTCCTGGGGGCGCTCGCCTATGTCCGGGGGCGGCCCGATATCGATCCCGAGCGGATCGTGCTCTTCGGCGTGTCCCGGGGCGCCACCACGGCGCTCTGCATCCTGGGCAGAGGCCCGGGGATCAAGGCCGTGGTGTGCGACGGCGCTTTTTCCACATGGGCGACCATTGTGAGCTACATCAGGAAATGGGCTCCGATCTACTTCCCCCGGTGGGTGGCGGAGCATCTGCCCGTTCCCATCATTGTCTGGCTCAGCTTCCTCGGCATCAGGAACGCCCAGCGGCGGCTCGGCCTCAAGCTCCTCACGCTTGAGTGGGCGCTGGCGCAGAACCGGACCGTACCGGTGTTTATCATTCACGGGAAAAGGGATAATTACATCGATCCGCGCCACGCCTGCTGGATATACGACAGGATACGCAGCTCTAAACAGATGTGGATCGTCGAGGGGGCGCGTCACAACGAGGCGGTGATCCTCTCCCCGGATGAGTACCGGAAACGCGTCACAACCTTCATAAAGGAGTATGTGTGAAGGAGAATCAGATTGGCCGGGGCATGGCGATCGCCGCGATACTTGCGGCTATGGCGGCGGTGAGCGCGTGGGCCGAGCAGAAGACGATTGCCCGGCAGTCGGACCCTGTGGTTGTTACCGGAGAGACGCTGAAAACCCTGCGCACCACCCCGCTCTCGCAGATCGCCCTCTACAGCGCGCGGGGCGGGACATTCTCGCGGGTCCCCTCGCAGATCGATGAGCGCGACGGTGACGGGGTGATCGCGGTTGAGACCCCCGACGGCACACCCCTGCATCCGGACGACAACCGGTGGGACGACAACGATGACCTTGTGTTCATGGCGCGCGACCTCGGTGACCGCGTGGAGCGCGACGCCCTTCCCGGGGGGCATGCCGCCGCAGTGGAGATTGAGTGCACGGACCCCGTCAGCGGGGCGAAGGGGTGGGCGTACTGCCTCGCCTTCCGCGACCGGGTCAGGGACGGTCCGGGCCGCTACGTGAACTACGACCTCGCGAAAGATTACGTGACCGCCGACTGCTACGAGCTTGGCTATACGCCGGGGCAGATGAAGTCGTATTTCAGCACGTTGATCCTCAAGGACAATGACGGCGTGCACTCCGCGAATATTCTCGACCGCTACAAGTTCCGCGTCAGGATGAACCTCTTCTTCTCGCTGATCACGATCAGTCGCAACGAGGACGACATGCGCTCGGTCCTGGTGGGGTACAAGGACGGCCCTATCAGGGCGATCCGGCGCTGCACCAACTCGATGTACCTCAAGTTCGGGATCCGCTCGCCGAGCAGCGTCGTCGACAACTACTACTACCGCGACTCGATCGAGTGGCCCACGCTCATCAAGCTTCCCTTCAATGTTTCCACGATCGCCAGCGAGGCGTTTTTGGTGACCGGCTGCGATTGGAACCCCCAGGCGGAGGGGATGCGCTTCCTGAACTCGTGCAATACCACCCCGGTGCTCGTGGATGGGGTGATGTCGGAGGAGGAGAAGAGGCTCGACAAGCAGCCGTATCTCTGGTCGGCGATCGTGGGTTCGCAGGGGTCGCTCATCGCGCGGCTCTGGCTCTCGCCCAGCCTTGTCATGGGGAAGGAGCTCCTCTATATCGACGATAAGAATGCAAAGGATCCCCCCGAGGATCTTGCGGGGCACTGGGGATACAATGGCTGGACATTCAACATCACCACCGTTACCTCGGGAACGCACCGGTTCATCTCCTACTTCTATTTCCCCAAGAACTACGCCCCCGGCGACGAGAAGCCGTACCTCGACATCCTTGACCATCCGCTCCGCGTGAGCACCCGTGCGCTGTAGGCCATGCCGCCGCCTGCCGCAAACCCTGCCCGGAGTTCTACCTGCCCTCTATTCCGTTGCGCTCCATAGCGGCAGGTGAGCTTTGTCGTTCGCCGAAACAATAATATTGACATCTGGCCTTAAATAAGCCATATTATAGCCATAATTAAATGGTGCATCGCATTTTCACCTGGGGCGAGTCATGATTTTCATGCACTATCAGCATATGACAGGGCAAAGGTAAGAAATGCGATGGATGTGCATCTGGCACACAGCCCCACCCAGGAGAGCAAGAGTCGAATCAAGAGATTGCGCGAATTGAAGAAGCCTCAATATCGGCTAAGGGTCAATCAGTTACGGGTGTTTTACGATGTCGAAAACGACCGAGTTATAGTGCTGGGGATTGTGAATAAGTGCCATGCGGAACAATGGCTGCAAGAAAGAGGAGAACGAACATGAAACAAGTCGCATTAGCTAAGGTCAAAGATCATCTTTCGAAGTACTTAATACAGGCGGGGAAAGAAAAAATCGTTATTACCAAGCACGGGAAACCGGCCGGCGTTTTAATTGGATTTGAAGATGAAGACGACTGGTTTGATTTCCGACTGGAAAACGACCCCCGATTCCTGAAAAAGGTTGAAGAATCGAGAGCCAGCATCCATGCGGGCAAGGGCATACCGTGGGAGCAAATCAAAGATGAGGATAATCAGCGAACAAGCGCTTCCACCGTACGCGAAATCCGCAAGCGGTTTTCGCGCCGGTGAAGCGGCGCGAACAAGGCATTCGAGCGGGCGCTCCCGCATCCGCGCGCCGTCTGCGGTCGCCGCTCAATTACGTTGTTAGTCGCGGAAAAACGGGATTGAGATGGGAGGCGGAATACGGTAGAATCAGA
>JAPLCY010000007.1 GCA_026391995.1 Candidatus Auribacterota bacterium | reverse complement strand
GTCTATCGGCGCGTGCCGTACCAACTCTCACTTCCGTGGAACCCGTCACCCAAATAGGAACAGGTTCCATTGGCGTAGCTTCCCTGGCCGTTCAAGAAGACGACGTCCCGTTGGCCGTTAATATGGCGGCTTTTGCCGATGATATTCAGCACCTGATAATATTTTTCAAGCGTATCGCGGTACTTCTGCTCATCGAAACCGGCCGTTTCATCCGGCCCGGCGAAACGGACGTACCTAGAGGAAATCTCGCTCGACCCCTCGTCAAAGAAGATTTGCCCGAGCATCGGCGAGGAATCAATGGTCTTGATCTCTTCGATTGTCACGATTGCCGGGGAAACCATAAGAGGTAAAGCATAATTGACGACATAGTAATATTGCATTTTAGGGGAAATGCTCTTGAATAAGGGGCCGAGGCCTGACGCCGAATCGGCCTTTAAAATCTGCCCCCGGTTCTCTTTGGTGAACTCTGTCAGGAACTTGTCGGTCTGCGAGCCCGGCATGTAATCGATCGCAAAGGCATTGAACCGCCCAACATCCGATGCTGTCTTGATGACATCCCCGGACTTGAAGGCGCTGTTTATGTCCTGCCCGTCGGAAAAGACCACCATGAACCGCAGTTCAGTGGTCGGCATTGTTCGGATGAGCTCCAGTCCGGCCAGCATCCCCTCGTACAGATAGGTCGAGTCGGTGATGCCGTCATGGTAGATCTTGGCTGCAAATTCCCGCAAGGCGGCAGGCTGGTTTGATTTGAAGGTCTGCACATGCAGGTCGCGTCCGCCCATGTTCACTGTCCCCTTTTTTAAGAAGGCAACGATCTGTACATCGTCAACCGGTCGGAGGGTTTTCAGCACCTCATCGACGCCTGCGAGCAGCGGCTCAATGGCGTTGCGCTCCTTCATCGAGTATGAATTGTCCAGAACCAGGACAATATTCCGGGGCACGTCCAGGCTCTCGACCAGCGGCTTCACCGATAGGACATTTGCCTTCTTGCCGGCGAATGTCACAGCAAAGTCCGCGACACCCAACCCGAAAACCGGGTTTTGCGCGGTATCGACAACCTTAACGACAACCTTGCCTACCCCGACGACCTTTTCGACATCCACTGTTGAGCCTGGTTTGGAAACCTGGACTTGCAAAGCCATCTTGTCAGCAGCAAACGCGCTAAACGCCAGGCAACCGAGAATCACGGCCACAAAGGCCGCATTACGGAATAATTTTCTCCCCATGGTAATTCTCCTTTTTTGCATTATTTTGTTTAGATA
This sequence comes from Candidatus Auribacterota bacterium, assembly GCA_026391995.1. GTDB lineage: Bacteria > Auribacterota > Tritonobacteria > UBA1439 > UBA1439 > JAPLCW01. The sequence goes on along the minus strand of JAPLCY010000007.1, from coordinate 3,488 downwards.
ACTTTTACTTCTCATTTTGAATTTCCCAGTCAATTTCCATGTTAAGCGATCCTGAAACAATTAGGCTCTTTCCTTCCTTCTGCGAAATCTTGCCAGAAGTTTTCCTATGCCCGATTATTGCCTTGATCATGATGAAGTGCAACCCCTTTTGTTGGTCCGTGCTTTTTTTATGGTCTCGACCCCTCGTGTACTGGTTACGGTGTCGAACATGATTTCCGGCGGTTCTACTCCCATCTCCATGGCCAGGAGCACCTTGTGATATTCATTAGACCGCAAATGCCGCTGCAAGTCTTCTTCGCTGTATAATCCTCTCATTATGGAAATAGTAATTACTTCTTCATGAGGAAGGTCATCTGCCTTTCAACGCATGTATTGACTTTTCCAGGCTGTTTATATTCTTCTTAGCGGAATTCATGCCAAGTTGGTTTTGGATCCTTGATATTGTATATCTGACTGTAATTAGAGTCTTTATTCGGGAAAGATGGGGATTGTGTATGATGGAGGCACATCAGATTTGTGACTATATCTCGGCAGCAATGCCATCATGTCGGCGCTAAACAGTCCCTGAACCGGATGTGCGGAACTATCCCTCACCGCCGTGGCAGTGCTTGAACTTCTTCCCGCTCCCGCACGGGCACGGTTCGTTGGGTCCTACCTTGCGGTCCCTCCTCACAAAGGGCGTGCGCCTGGGCTGCTCGGCCTCGCCGCCGGCGGTCGCGTAGGCGGCCTCGGGCCCCGCGGCGACACCCGCCATTGCCGGGGCCTCCTCCGCCATCCGGAAGGCGCTCACCTCCCTGTGAATGTACTGCTCCTGTGCCGGGGGCTCCATCATCCTGCGCATCGCCGCGGGAGAGAAGGTCGTGCGAAAGATGCCGCTCACGATCTCTTCCTTCACGCTCCCCATCATCTCGGCAAACATATCATAGCTCTCACGCTTATACTCCACCAGTGGATCCTTCTGGCCGTATGCCCTGAGGAAGATCCCCTCGCGCAACGCATCCATGTTATACAGATGCTCTTTCCAGAGCCGGTCCACCACGCTGAGCATGAGAAGCCTGCTCAGGCGCTGCATCCCAGACCCCTCCACGTCCGCCGGGCCGCCCATCTTTATACCCGCTTCGTTTTCAAAACGCCTTTTGCGATCGAGTGCTTCCTTGATCCGCCCGAGGGCCAGGGCTCTAATCTCGTCGCGGCCCTCTCTCTCGAGGTCCGCGGGGGTGAGAAAGACGGGGAAGGTGAGCGAGAGCCACTGGGCGAGGCCGCGCAGGTCCCAATCGTCCCGGTGGGCGTCCCCGGGGATATGGAGGTCGAGCCTGGCCCCGACAAGCTCGTCGACGAGTTCGATCAGCATCCCGGCGGGGTCGTCGGTGCGAAGAATCTCGTTCCTGAATTCATAGATCACCTCGCGCTGCTTGTTCATCACGTCGTCGTACTCGAGGGTGTGTTTCCGGATGGCGAAGTTGCGCTGCTCAACCCGCTTCTGCGCGGTTTCGATCGACCGGGTGAGGAGCGAATGGACAAGCTCCTCCCCCTCCTTCATGCCGATCTTCTCCATGACCCTCGCGATCCTTTCGGACCCGAAAAGCCGCATCAGGTCGTCCTCGAGGGAGAGATAGAAGCGCGATGAGCCGGGGTCGCCCTGCCGGGCGCAGCGCCCCCGGAGCTGCCGGTCGATCCGCCGCGCCTCGTGGCGTTCGGTGCCGATGATGTGAAGACCGCAGGCGGGCTTGCGCCGGCACTCCGTCATCCGCTGTTTTTTCCCCTCGGGCGGCGAGGCGGAGCGGCGGCAGTCGCGCTCCATGGCGCAGAGGATGCAGCACCAGCGCTCACCGTCCACGACGCACTCCGGATTGACCACGCCCTCCCCGAGCTTGATATCGGTGCCGCGACCGGCCATGTTGGTGGCGATCGTCACCGCCCCCTCCTGGCCAGCCTTCGAGATGATCTCGGCCTCCTGCTGGTGGTAGCGGGCGTTCAGGACCGCGTGTGTGATCCCGCGGCGCTGGAGGAGCCTGCTCACCACCTCCGACTGTTCCACGCTGACCGTGCCGACGAGCACCGGGCGGCCGGCCTTGTTGAGCGCCTCGATCTCATCCACGACCGCGTTATACTTCTCGTGGCGCGTCTTGTAGATGACATCGTGGTTGTCCATGCGGCGAACCGCCTCGTTGGTCGGGATAACCACCACATCGAGCTTGTAGATCTGGTGGAATTCTCCGGCCTCGGTCTCGGCCGTCCCCGTCATGCCGGCGAGCTTCTCGTAGAGGCGGAAATAGTTCTGGATGGTGATCGTGGCAAAGGTCTGAGTCTCCTGCTCTATCTTGACCCCCTCCTTCGCCTCCACCGCCTGGTGCAGCCCGTCGCTCCAGCGTCGTCCCGGCATGAGGCGGCCAGTGAACTCGTCAACAATGATGACACGGTTGTCCTGGACCACGTACTCGACATCCTTTTCGTAAAGGCCGTACGCCCTGATGAGCTGGGTGAGGCAGTGGAGCTTCTCGCCGACCTCGATCTGATGCGCCTGGAGCTGCGCCTTGCGGCGCTCCCGCTCCTCCGGGGGCAGCGACTGGTCCTCGTCTATCTCCTGGAAGCCGGTGATGATATCAGGCATGGTGAATGTGTGCTGTCCGCTCGGGTCAAGTATCTGGTGCCCCTTATCCTTGATATCGATGTCGTGTCCCTTCTCGTCGATCTCGTAGTAGATCTCCTCGAGGAGTTTGAACTTCTCCTCCTTCCTGAGATCGGCCCTGAGGTCAAGGTCGACGCGGTCGACAAGCCTCCTGATCTGAGGATCCTCCATGAGTTTCAGGAGCTGACGGTTCTTGGGCGCGCCCCGGCTCACCAGGTAGATCTTCCGACCGGCCTCGTAGCGCGTCTCCTCTTTCTCAAAGAGTTCCTTTGCCTCGTTTATCAGCTTGTTGCAGAGGAACGTCTGCCGTCGCGCGAGCTCATCGGCCCGTGGCTTGAGCTTGTCGTACTGCTGTGTCGAGACAACCACCGGGCCCGAGATGATGAGCGGGGTGCGCGCCTCATCAATAAGGATCGAGTCCACCTCGTCGACGATGGCGTAGAAGTGGCCGCGCTGCACCTGATCATCGAGGCTCATCGCCATCCCGTTGTCGCGCAGGTAGTCAAAGCCGAACTCGCTGTTCGTTCCGTAGGTGATGTCCTTCTTGTAGGCGGCGATGTGCTCCTCGTGCGGCATGTCGTGCTGGATGCACCCCACGGTCAGTCCGAGGAGCTCGTAGACCGGCCCCATCCACTGGGAGTCGCGCTTGGCCAGGTAGTCGTTCACCGTCACGAGGTGGACGTTCCTGCCGCTCAGGGAGTTCAGGTAGAGGGGCATCGTGGCAACGAGCGTCTTCCCCTCCCCGGTGGCCATCTCCGCGATCTTCCCCTGGTGGAGGATGGTGGCGCCCATCAACTGGACGTCGAACGGCACCATGTCCCAGGTGATCTCCATCCCGCAGACATTCCATTTTCTTCCG
>JAPLCY010000316.1 GCA_026391995.1 Candidatus Auribacterota bacterium | reverse complement strand
CAGGTACGACCGTGACTTTCTGCCGATGCTCCCCATATGATGGTAGAGCAGGATAGGGGTGAGCCTCGCGGGAATGTATCGCATCAATGTCCCCTTGTGCCGAGCGCCGCCTCGATCCCACCCCGCGCATCATGAAACGTCACGCCGAGATCACGCACAGCCTTTCGCGAGTCGAGGGAGGTGTCCGCGGGACGGGCGAGCAGTTCCGCCATCTCGCTCATGCGCACCGGGGTGAGCAGTTCACGTGGGTAGCCGCACCGCTCTGCCATGCGCACGCCGAACTCGTAGCGGTTCACGCGCTCGGCCCCTCCAAAGTGAAAAAGGCCGCACAGGGCCGGGGTTTCGACGAGGCGCATGAATGCGCGGCAGGCGTCCCCCACGTAGAGCGGGGTCCGGTATTGATCGGTGAAGAGCCTTACCGGAACCCCCGCCGCAAGGCTGCGCCGCATCGCGCCGAAAAACGAACCGTGCCCGGGAGGTCCTTCGCCATACATGAGTGACAGGCGCGCGACCACCGCGTCCGGAAGCGCGGCAGCCGCCCGCTCCCCTTCCAGCTTGGTCATGCCGTAGAAGTTGATCGGCCGCGGTTCATCCGTTTCCGTGTACATCCCCCTCTCCCCGTCAAACACCATATCCGTCGAGCAGTAGATGAACCGGGCGCCCCCCCTCGCTGCGAACGTTGCCATGTTCCGCGCGGCACCGGCGTTGACCGCCCGCGCCGCTGCCCTGTCTCGCTCGCAAAGATCCACATCTATCATCGCGGCCGCGTGAATGATCACCCCGGGCGCGCAGCGTGCGACGAACGACTCCACGGCGCCGGCATCGAGGAGATCAAGCAGCTCCAGCCGGACTCCCTGGATAGCGACCGCATGGCGGTGCCACGTGCCCCACACCTCGTGCCGCTCGCGCAGCATCGAAGCCAGGTTCCAACCGAGGAACCCGCTCGCCCCCGTGATCAGCACCCGCGCCATGCCCCCTTGTCTCCCTGTCCGTTTTCGCCTATACTGTCCGCGCCATGTCCAGGCCACGGCTCCTGCTCCATATCTGCTGCGCCCCCTGCTCGACGCATGTCCTCAATCTGCTCCTGCGCGACTTCCAGGTGACAGCATATTTCTTCAATCCCAATATCCATCCCCCACGCGAATATCGCCGCCGGCTCCTCGACGCGGAGCGCCACTGCGGCGCCATGGACGTTCCGGTGCACCCCGCGGCCTACCGTCCCCACGACTGGTTCTCCGCGGCCGGGGGGCTCGCACGCGAACCCGAGGGCGGCGCGCGGTGCGCGCGCTGTTTCCTGTTCCGGCTCGAAGAAACCACGCGGATGGCCGGCGTCATGGACTGCGGCTGGTGCGCGACGACGCTCTCGGTCAGCCCCCACAAGGATGCGGCGCTCATCAACAGGACCGGCGTGGAGGCGGCCGCGCGGCATGGCGTCCGCTTCCATGAGGCGGACTTTAAAAAGGGGGGCGGCTACGCGGAGAGCTGCCGGATAAGCCGTGAGCAAGGGCTCTACCGTCAACGCTACTGCGGCTGCATCTACAGCATGATCGCCCGGCACACGCCTACTCCTTTTTCGTAAAGTAGTCGCTCGCGTCGGGCACCGCCTCCAGCACACGGGGCGCGACGTAGATCTTCGCCCCCTGCTGGAGGGCGATCGCCACGCAATCGCTGGGCCGCGCGTCAATCTCCACGATCCGCTTTCCGTCCTGTCCCTCATCGGTGAGAAAAAGCCGGGCGAAAAAGGTGTTGTCCTTGAGATCGTTGATGACCACC
>JAPLCY010000160.1 GCA_026391995.1 Candidatus Auribacterota bacterium | reverse complement strand
GGGCGCCAACGCCGTGCCGGTGGTCATACCGATCGGCATCGGCCCCTTATTCCAGGGGATCATCGACCTCGTGGACATGCACGCCGTCTTTTTCGACGACACCCCGCAGGGGACCGTCCTCCGCGAGGCCCAGATTCCCGCAGAGCTCGTGGAGACGGCGCGTCAGGCGCAGATGCTCATGATCGAACGGATCATCGAGCAGGACGACCACCTGATGGGAAAATTCATCAACGGCGAGACGCCAGAGCGCGCCGAGGTGGTTCGCGCAATGCGCAAGGCCACTATCGCTGGCAAGATCATCCCCGTCATGTGCGGTGCGGGGTTCAAGAACAAGGGGGTGCGGCCGCTCCTCGACGCGATCGTCGACTACCTCCCCTCCCCGGTCGACCTCCCGCCCGCCATCGGGACGCACAGCGAAACGGAACAGGAAATCATCCGCAATCCCAGCGACGATGCCCCGCTCGCGGCCCTCGCCTTCAAAATCCAGGCCGACAAGCACATGGGGAAACTCACCTACGTGCGTGTCTACTCGGGCATACTCCGTTCCGGCGAGGTGGTTTACAACTCAACCCGCGACAAAACGCAGCGGATAGGGCGCCTCTTTGAGGTCCACGCGAACAAGCAGCAGGTGGTCGAGGAACTCCGCACGGGTGACGTCGGCGCCGCCGTGGGCCTGAGCGACACCCTCACCGGCGACACCCTCTGCCAGCCGGAGCACCCGATCGTGCTCGAGTCGATCGAGTTCCCCGCGCCGGTCATCGGCGTCGCCGTGAAGCCGGCGACCAGGGAGGACCAGGACAGGCTCTCGCGGTCGCTGGCGCGGATCGCTGATGAGGATCCGACATTCGTCGTCAAGGCCAACGCCGAGACCGGCGAGGTGATCATCTCCGGCATGGGCGAGCTGCACCTGGACGTCATCCTCGACCGGCTGCGCCGCGACTTCAACGTGGGGGTCATCTCGGGCACGCCGCAGGTCGCCTACCGGGAGACAATCCTCGCGACGATCGAGCACGTGCATAAGCACATCAAGCAGACCGGCGGCCACGGCCAGTACGCGCACATCTGCTTCCGCATCGAGCCCGGCACGCCCGGCTCGGGATTCCAGTTCGAGAACGAGGTCGTGGGAGGCAGGGTGCCCCGGGAGTACATCCCGGCGGTCGAGCGCGGCATCGTGGACGCGATGGCCGAGGGACCCTACGCCGGGTTCCAGATGGTGGACATAAAGGTGACCCTCTTCGACGGCTCGGCTCATGACGTCGATTCCTCGGACCGGGCGTTCCGCACCTGCGCCTTCGACGGTTTCCGTGCCGCGTGCAAGCGCGCCGGGCTCGAGCTTCTCGAACCGCTCATGAGCGTCGAGGTGACCGCGCCGGAGGAGCATATCGGGACGGTCACCGGCAGCCTCTGCGCGAAGCGCGGAAAGATCGTCAAGATGGAGACAAAGGGGAAGAGCTGCATCCTCGAGGCGCTCGTGCCGCTGGGGGGGATGTTCGGCTACTCCTCAGAGCTCCGCAGCATGACGAGCGGGCGTGGCGAGTTCACCATGCACTTCGAGCACTACGAGGCGATGCCGTACGCCCTGGCCGAGGAGATTGTCGAAAAACGCCTGAAGGAGCGGGAGAAGTAACCGGGGGGCCTCACATCATCGTGTAGTGCGGCCCGCCGCCACCCTCGGGCGTGCGCCAGACGATATTCCCGTACGGGTCCTTGATGTCGCACGTCTTGCAGTGGAGACAGTTTGAGAAGTTGATCTGAAGCCGCCGCCCCCCCTCGCCCTCCACAAACTCATACACCTTTGCCGGGCAGAAATACTGGCACGGGTTGCCGTACTCCTCGCGGCAACGCCCGTAGCAGATTGCCGTGTCGGGCACCTCGAGGTGGCACGGCTGGTCCTCCTCGTGCTCGGTGCCGGAGAAGAAGACGTTGTCCTCGCGGGTAAAGGTGAGCTTC
>JAPLCY010000082.1 GCA_026391995.1 Candidatus Auribacterota bacterium | reverse complement strand
TAGGTGCGCGGGCCCGCGCGGCGGCGTCTGTCATCGCGACCGCGCCCACGGAGCTCAAGAACAAAGCCCTCCTCATGATGGCCGACGCCTTGGAGTGCAATGTCGCGCTATTGAAGAAGGCGAATCAAAAAGACCTCGACGCGGCCGAGGCCAAGGGCATTTCGGCGGCCGTGCGGCAGAGGATTGAACTGGAAGACAGTGAAATCCGCGAAATCTGCAAGGGCCTGAGGAGTGTCGCCGGGCTTCCCGATCCGGTGGGGGAGACGCTCGGCGAGTGGACCCGGCCTAACGGGCTTAAGATAGCGCGGGTGCGCGTCCCCATAGGCGTGATCGCCATGATCTACGAGGCGCGGCCCAATGTGACCGCGGACGCGGCCGCCCTGTGCGTCAAATCGGGGAATGCCGTTATTCTCCGCGGTGGCAGGGAGGCGATCCATTCCAACATCGCCATCGCCACGTTGCTCCGGGAGGCGGCGGCCGGGGCCGGCCTGCCCGCGGACGCGATCCAGCTCATTGATCGCACGGAGCACGAGGTCGTCAATGAGCTGCTCAAGCTCAACCGGTGCATCGACCTGGTGATCCCCCGCGGCGGAGAGGCGCTGATCAGGAAGGTCGTTGAGATCTCCACCATTCCCGTGATCAAGCACTACAAGGGTGTCTGCCACGTCTACGTGGACCGCGCCGCGGATATGGAAATGGCGGAGGGGATCATCCTCAATGCGAAGGTCCAGAAGCCCGCGGTCTGCAACGCCGCCGAGGCGATCCTGGTGCACAGGGATATCGCGTCATCGTTTCTGCCCCGCGTCGCGGCGCGCCTCAGGGAAAAGGGCGTCGAACTCAGGGGGGATGGGGCGTAGGCGGGGGAGAGCGATTGGGGCTGCGAATTCCTCGATCTTATCCTCGCCGTCAGGGTGGTCAAGGATATCGACGAGGCGATGGAGCACATACGGCGCTACGGCTCGCAGCACTCGGACGCGATCGTTACCGGGGATGCATCGGCAGCCGAGCGGTTTCTCAGAGAGGTCGATTCATCGGCGGTTTTCTGGAACGCCTCCACGCGATTCAACGACGGGGGGCAGTTCGGGATGGGGGCTGAGATAGGAATCAGCACCGACCGGATCCACGCCCGCGGGCCGATGGCGCTGCCCGAGCTCACCATCTATAAGTATGTGGTGCGTGGAACGGGGCAGACGCGGGAATAATCGAAACGGCGAGGGGCGAATCGGCGATAAATCCCTTAAAAATCGTACGGGGTCACTCATGGGGGGTAAAGCACCCCTCACCCCGCCCTCTCCCTCAAGGGGAGAGGGTAAAAAGAAGAACCCGCCCCCTGAGACTGAGGGGGTACTAAAGATCGCCCTCTCGCCGGCTCATGGATGTATCGGCAACTGATTGGATAACAGGCACAAGAATATGCCTTTGCGATCACCTATTAGAATCGGAATACTGGGCGGTTCATTCGATCCGGTCCACATCGGACATTTGATCGTCGCCGAGCATGTCGCCGAACAGCTAAAACTCGACAGGGTGCTCCTCATCCCCTGTTGCGTGCCGCCGCACAAGCCGTCCGCGGCGCAGGCGCCGGGCCGCGACCGGCTAGCCATGGTGCGGCTGGCGATCAGGGGCAACCGGCGATTCATGACAAGCGATTGCGAGTTGCGGAGGGGGGGGGTCTCCTACTCGGTGGACACGCTGGAGGCGCTGCGCGGGGCGTACGGGCCCACGGCGACGCTTGTCTAAGTTATCGGTGCCGCTAGCCTTGAGGAATTTGGCACCTGGCGCGACTGCCGCACAATCCTGAAACTTTGCACGGTTGTCACGGCGTGCAGGCCGGGGATTGAAGGGAGCCGCAGCGGCCTGGCCGGATTCACTTCCCGTGAGCGCGGCATCCTGCGGCGCGGGATGTTGACCACGCCGCTGATTGATGTATCGTCGACGGAGATCAGGCGGCGCTGCCGGGAGGGGCGGGGCATCAGGTATCTCGTTCCCGAGGCAGTTCAGCGCTATATCGAGCGGAAGGGCGTGTACGCCCGAAAACAATAGGGGAGGAGAGACAAACCGCAGATGGGAACGACAACCACCAGGAAGCCGCCGGTCGGCAGGCGGAGGGCGCTTGCGTGCATGAGCGCGGCCGAAGAGAAGAAGTCCCACGATTGCATCGCGCTGGACATCAGGAAGATTTCAGTGGTCGCCGATTACTTTGTCATCTGCACCGGCGACTCGCAACGCCAGGTGAAGGCCATCGCGGAGGGGATGATCGAGTCGCTCAAGGTGAAAGGGGTTCGCTGCTGGCACAGCGAGGGCTGGAGCGAATCGTCCTGGATCGTTTTGGACTTTGGCGATGTCATTGCGCACGTTTTTCTTAATCAGGTGCGCGACTACTACCAGCTGGAGCGGTTGTGGGGTGACGCGGCTACAGTGACAAGTGATAAGTGATAAGTGTGTGGCGGAACCTTTCATGACTTTAGTCTCGCAATCATTCAATCGGTTATAGTATGACATCGACACTCAGGAATGCAATCGAAGACGCACTGGAGCACGCGGCACGCTCCATCGCGCCCGGCGCCGGGGCGCCCGTCATCCTCGAAAAACCGCGACTCGGGGGGCATGGCGACTTCTCCACGAATCTCGCCCTGCTGCTCGCCAAGGAGTGCGGCGCGAAGCCGCGGGATCTGGCCGGAAAAATTGTCGGCCGGCTGAAAGGGGAGTGCGGTTTCTGTCCGGGCACCTGTGAGAGGATCGAAATTGCGGGGCCGGGATTCATCAACCTCTTTATCGCGCCCGCCGCGCTCCAGGGACAGCTTGCCGTCATCCTCGGCGAGGGAGGGCGTTACGGTCTGCTTGCCCCGGAACAATCGCAGAATATCCAGCTCGAGTTTGTGAGCGCGAACCCCACGGGGCCGCTCACCGTCGCCCACGGCAGGCAGGCCGCGATGGGCGACAGCCTGGCCCGCATCCTCGCCCGTGCCGGACACCGGGTGACCAGGGAATACTATCTCAACGACCGCGGGAAACAGATCCAGCTCCTGGGGGCTTCCGCATTTGAACGCTATAAAGAACTCTTTGGCCAGGAAGCACACATCCCTGAAGGCGGTTATTTAGGGGGCTATATTGTCGCAAGCGGTGAGAATATTAAGAACAGAGACGGCAATCGCTGGTTGGACAATTTGAACCTGGATGAAGGGAAGATAGTTTATTTTGCCGACTCCACTGCCGAGGACATCAGAAAAACGATTGTTAAAGATTTAGAGGATTTCCGCGTCCACTTCGATCACTGGACGAGCGAGAAAGAATTCTCAAAGACAGGCAAAATCGAGGAGTGCATCGAATTTCTGCGTGGCAAGGGTGTCATATACGAAAAGGATGGCGCTGTCTGGTTCCGCACCGGATCTCTCGGCGACGACAAGGACAGAGTACTCGTCAAGAGCGACGGTGAGAGGACCTACTTCGCGCCGGACATCGCCTACCACCGCGACAAG
>JAPLCY010000346.1 GCA_026391995.1 Candidatus Auribacterota bacterium | reverse complement strand
ACCGCCGATAATTCCTATGCCGATATGGAGCTCGGGCAGAAGAACAGGTTCCGCCTGAAGGAGAACTCGCAGCTTGCGATCGACAGGATCCTGGCCGAATCCAAGGAGCCGAACGGCGCGGTGGTGAGGCTTACCGACCTGGGTCTACTGAAGGGAGAGGTGCTCGCAAGGCTCGACAACCTCCCCTCCGGGTCGCGCCTCACGCTCAAATCCCCCGTCGCGGTCGCCGCGGTCAGGGGGACGGCGTTCTCATTCTGCCAGCAGGAGGGGGCCCGCACGGCCTCGTTGGCAGTGTCGCGTGGGAGCGTCGGCGTCCAGGCGGCGGGTGAACCCGACAAATCGGTCACGGTGAAGGGCCAGCAGCAGACCGTGGTCGCCCCATGGGGGATGGCGATGATACGGGCGAAGGGGACCGGGCTGCCGCCGCGGGAGCTGCTGATCAAGCGCCTCGACGATCCCTCCATCCCATTCAAGGACGCGCAGGGGCTTCTCGCGCGGCTGAAGAATCCGCAGCCGAGCTTCGAGAGGATCGTCATCGGCACGCAGGGCACGGCGGTTTCCCCCGCCTCGATGAGCGATGCCGATGCCGAGCGGTGGGCGACCGTTGAGGCGCGCTACCGGGCGCAGAAGGGGATCATCGACAAGCTCGAGACCGTTCGTCTCTCGGGAGACGAAACGGTGGGCGACCTGATGAACAAGGACCAGAAAGTGTGCGAGGCGATACTGACGAGCACGGGCGAGGCGGCGGTCATCAAGACCGAATACGACCGTCAGTCGAAAACCGCGACCGTCCGCATGGAGTATCCGCTCGAAAAGACGAAAGCAATCATCAAGCGGGACATCGCGCTCGTGTGGAAGGAGATCACGCCGATATCGCTCACCGAGTACGGCGCCGCGTTCGGGCCATTCATACGCGCCACCACAGAGCGCGCCGCGACAGTGGACGGGTACCGGCGCCTCGCCGAAAAGATCTACGGCACGGTGGTGAACACCTCGACCACGTTGCAGAACCTGGCGGTGCAGAACGACCAGGTCCAGATCGCCGTGAAGGGCGTGGTGCAGGGTGCGGAGGAGGCGTCAAAGACATACTACTCCGACGGGTCCATCGACGTGGTGCTCGAGGCGCGGGGTGCGGCGGTGAAGAAAGCGGTCGCGCCTGTGGCCGGCCCGGTGCTTGGACAGCACTATATGGCGTCGCCCGCGGCGATCGGCGCCGATGATTTCATCCGGCTCCTGAGCCTCGACCAGATCTAGGCCGCGCGCGGATAATCCGATGCTCTGTATCAAGGTGTTGCTCTTCGCTCATCTCCTGGCCGATTTTCCGCTTCAGTTCGGGCACATCTACCGGCTCAAGAAGCGGTATCTCGCCGGCCAGCTCCCGCACGCGATTATCTACTTTATGGTCATGGTCGCGGCCGGATTCCCGCTCCTTGCCCAGGGGAGATACTGGATCTGCGCGGGCGCCCTCGCGCTTTCCCATCTCGCGATAGACCTGTTCAAGGTGCGCGTCCTCGATCCGCGCAGCCGGGGGCGCGAGCTCTGGAACTTCCTGGCGGACCAGGCCCTGCACCTTGTGGCGATAGCGATTGCCTGCCGCGCGTTGCGCCCGCTGTCGCTGCTTGTCCGGGACAGCCTCTGGGGGGCTGTCGCGGGGAATGGCGCTCTCTCAACCGCTGTCTTTTTCTGTATCGCCACCTTCGCCGGGACCTATCTGCTCGATGCCGCGCGGGCGACCTTCGGCCGCGGCGGCGGATCGGCGGCGGATCCGGTCACCAGGCAGCACGGTCTCCTTGAGCGGGCGTTGTTTTTTATCTTCATGGTGGCGGGGGGCTGGTGGATGGCGCTCGTCCCGCTGGTGATCGCTGCGCGGGTGCCACTCGCCAATCATCTGACAAAACAGTTCAGGGAGCGCGGGTCCCTGCTATCCCGGGGCGACCTTATCGGGAACCTTGGACTCGCCGCCGCGTGCGCGATCGCCGCGAGGCTGGTGTGAGTTTTTGCGGCGCGCCAAATCCCTGAATTCACGGACTGCCCCCTGTCCTCTTTTTCCGGGCTTCCTCTCCTTGACGCATAGTTCACACCTGCTCTCGCTGCACATCTGGCAGGCGAAGCAATCACGGCAATTGTGCTTTTTCGCGGCGTCCGCCGTATCGGGGACATAAAAAATACCGGAGAGGCCGCGAATTCTGACATAGGGCATCGGTCACCGTCGCGCTGGACAGCTAGAAAGCATTCCTCAGGATGGATTCCAGTTCCGCATCCGTGAGCTCGATCGGGTTCCCCTTCATGCTGCTCGAGGCCCTTGCCGTGGCAGGGATCCCGGCGATCTGAGCTTCCCGTACGCCGAGGGAAGAGAGAGAAGGAATGCGCAGTATGGCGACGATTTCACGCGCCCACGCCACACCGTCATCTGCACGGGCGTCCGGGTCGCCGGTGAGGATTTGTGCCGCCTCGTCGTATCGCGCCAGGGCGGGTGAGTGCGGCGCGCGCGACCGCAGCGCGCGGATGTTGGCCTCCATGACGGGGGCGAGCAGGCGGGCGCACAATGCCCCGTGGGGGGCCGGCACCATTCCCCCGATCGGCCCCGCGAAGCCGTGGACCGCGCCGAGCCTGGCGTTTGAAAGGGCCAGCCCCCCGAAGAGGCTCGCGAGCGCCATCTCCTCCCTCGCCGTCGCATCAGCGCCGTTTTCACATGCCCGCTTCAAAGAACGGGCGGCGCGCCGCATCCCCTTCCGGCATACCGCGTCGGTGAGAGGCGTGGCATATGGCGAGACGAACGGTTCAACGAGCTGGGTGAGCGCGTCAAGGCCGGTGCTCGCGGTCAGTGCCGGGGGCATGGAGTGGGTGAGGAGCGGATCCACGAGGGCGACTTTGGGAAGCATGAGCGGGTGACGCATGCTCACCTTCACCCGGTGCTCCGGGGAGCAGAGCACGGCGTTCGAGGTCGCCTCAGCGCCGGTCCCGGCGGTGGTGGGGATGGCGATGAACGGGGCGGAATCGGTGCCGAGCCGTGTGCCCTTTCCGACGACCTCCAGGTAGTCGGTGAGGTCCCCGCTGTTGGTGAGAAGCGCGGCGATCGCCTTACCGGTGTCGAGAACGCTCCCTCCGCCGATCCCGATGACCACATCGCACCGCTCGCCGCGGGCGAGACGTACGCCCTCGATGGCGAGGGAGGTCGTCGGTTCCCCCGCGACGGCAAAGGTGATGGTGTCAACCCCGTGCGCGTGCAACTGCTCCAGCAGCGACATGGCGCGGTCTGTTGAGCGGCCGGTGACAACGCATGCCCGGCCGCCCATTGTTGCCGCCAGGGGAGATGCTTCAGTCAATGTTCCCGGCCCGAAGATGATGCGTGTGGCAGTGGCGAATTCAAAGCGCATGGTGCCTGCAGCCTCGAGTTGAAAGCCCTATCCGCAGAGTAGCGGAGATTAGCAGGTCTCCGCTATAAGCGGGTGATACCCCGCGTTCAACGCCAGCCTGAATCATCGGGGTGCACATTGACGAATTTAACGCTCTTCCTCGGCTCGGCCAGCATCTCCTCGGCCCGGTCGCGCCAGCGCTGGTAGTGGGCGGTGTCCTTGTGCGCCGCCGGGGCCTCCGGCGTGCGGAAGGCCTCGATCAGGATGAATCGCGTGGGATCGTCCTGCTGCTGCAAGACGTCGAATCTCATAATCCCCGCTTCCCGGAGCGAGTTGCGCGCGTTGTCGAGCGTCGCCGTCTTAAAATCCTCGACCCGCTCGGGCTTCACACGGATTGACACCTGGACGATGAGCATATCCTCCCCCCCTTTGTGTAAGCGCAGCACCTTCTATCTGACTGCCGCCTTGAACTTTTCCGGCGCGTGGGCCTCGTGCAGCAGGGAGAGGAGGGCATCGTTGCCGAGGTGGCCGCCGTAGCTGATGTCGCCGATGCGGACATCCAATTCCGTGGAGAACGGAAACCGTGCGGGCCGGGGAATTTCGACGCGCGCCATGACGGGCTTCCTTGTCCGGGCCTACATCAGGACAATCCCCGCCAGCAGCACAAGGTACAGCAGCGGGACGAACCAGCGGGCAAACCGGTTGCACTTTTTGCAGTGGGGATGGTTTCTTTTGTAGAAGAAGATTTCCAGAGTGCTTATCGCCACGCTGATGGCGATGCAGCCGTAGGTGATCATGTAGAGCTTGTCAATCGGGGTGAGGTAGGAGATCCTCGGCAGGTTGAAGCTGATCGCGAATTGCGTCGCGATGCATGCGAGAAGGCAGGTGAGGCTTATGTTCACCCTGCTGTAGAGATCGTCTATTTCCATGAAATAGACGGTGCAGGAGATCAGCATGATGAGGATCGCGGGGAAGAACACGCGCCAGATGTAAAACCGGTAGTTGCGGGTGGTCAGGATCGTTGCGGTGAACTCCGAATAGGTCTGGTCCCAGTCGCGGAGGCGCACTCCAGCCACTGCGGCGGTGACTCCCCTCACATTGAGATCGTCGAAGGTTTCGCCCGGTGAGTAGCCGAGGTGCTTCGGGTCGGGCACGAAGCGGACCATTTGATCATCCCAGAGGAATGATTGGAGTCTGACGGCGAGCGACTGCTCGTCGAAGGGGAATCGCCGCAGGTTGAGCTTGGAGCGGAATGTCGTGCTCGCGCCGAGGTTGTATTCCACCGTTCCATCGGGTTTGATGATGAGGGAGCGGTTGGTGATCTGCGGCAGTGCCGCGTTGACGAACTCTATCTCGGGCCACCATATTTCCCCAAGTTTGTCCTCGGCGGCCTTCTCGGTGTAGATTTTCTTGTCATCGGGCCGGGCGGGAACGAAGGCGAGGCGCGGGTCGCGCCACGTGAAGTCGATATAGACATCGGCGTCAAATGTTTCCGTGCGCTCGTTGACGAACGTCAGGTTCAGGAGGTGGAATCCCACCATGACCGGTACCGGATGGGGATCGGGAGGGGAGAGGATGCCCATTGCGTCGCGCGAGCGGGCGGACAAGCACACCGGGCCAAAGAGCATCCAGCAGGGGAGAATGAGCGCCGCGGCGCGCATGGCGAGGCGCGACACGGCACGGCATCCCCGGGAATGGTCAACGTTTTGCATTCTTGCGCTATTGTGCCGGAACGGAACGGGTATAGTCAAGATGAAAGGCTGTAGCCTGGTACGGGGTCACTCATGGGGGGCTCCCACATTATCCCCCT
Source organism: Candidatus Auribacterota bacterium (assembly GCA_026391995.1). Taxonomy (GTDB): domain Bacteria; phylum Auribacterota; class Tritonobacteria; order UBA1439; family UBA1439; genus JAPLCW01. Next base: position 915 of record JAPLCY010000346.1, on the reverse strand, counting down.
CCCCTCTTGAGGAGAGCTTGTCCCGAGCGTAGCCGAGGGAAGGGTCGGGGTGGGGGGTGAAAATACCCACCGTAAGTGATCCCATACCTTTTTATTGTTTTTTTTTTTTTTTGAATGTGATAGCATTCTAAATGGTGGGTTGTGGGAACGGCTCCCACAAAAACTTACAACTTATAGTTTACAACATTACGGGCTATAACAATCGAAGGCGACCATGAAAAGACTTCCTGCTGTTTGTGGATACCTGATGTTAGCGTTGGTTTTAATTCCAGCTCTTTCCTCTTATTCCCAGCTCGCCGAAACGGCCTGGCCGATGTTTCATCATGACCTTAAGCACACGGGGCTGAGCGAATATGCAGGGCCGTCAGTGCCAGTGCTCGCATGGAGCTATCTGACTAGTAATTCTGTGACTTCCTCTCCTGCGCTGGGGAGTGACGGGAGGGTGTATGTCGGTTCTGATGATGAGAATCTCTACGCCCTCATTTCGGATAGCTCGCTCCTCTGGAGCTATAGGACTGGTTCCTATATATCTTCCTCTCCCGCGCTGGGTAGTGACGGGAGGGTGTATGTCGGCTCTAATAATAGTAATCTCTACGCGTTTAATTCGAACGGCGCGCTCACCTGGAGCTATGAAACTGGGATTTGGGGTACTGCCTCTCCCGCGCTGGGAAGTGATGGGAGGGTGTATGTCGGTTCTAATGACTGTAATCTCTACGCAATTAATTCCAACGGCGCGCTCACCTGGAGCTAGCTGACTGGTAGAGATGTGGAGTCCTCTCCCGCGCTGGGAAGTAACGGGAGGGTGTATGTCGGCTCTGGTTTCGATGATGGTAATCTCTATGCGTTCAACTCAGCCGGCGCGCTCACATGGAGCTATCTGACTGATAGTGGTGTGTTTTCCTCTCCCGCGCTGGG
>JAPLCY010000146.1 GCA_026391995.1 Candidatus Auribacterota bacterium | reverse complement strand
GGGTTCATATTTTTTATCCAGCTGAGCTATGTCAAATATGTCCTCAGGCACCCGATCGCCGGGCGGCCGCTCCTCTTCGCCGCAATGCTCCTGGTGCTCGGCGGCTTTCAATTTATCACGATGGGGCTGCTGGGCGAGATGATCATGCGGACGCACCACGAGGTCGCGAACAAGCCGGTCTACAAGGTCAAAGAGATGCTGAATTAGACCGGCGGAGCAACCGGCGACGGATTCCATATTATTATGAACGCACTACGAATACATAGACCCGCGGCACTGATCGCAGCGCTGGCCGTGTTCATTGCCGCGGCGGCGCACGGCGCCTCCTCTCCGGTCTGGGTCGCGTATCCGGAAGAAGGAAGGATCCTCTGCTGCCTGCTGAGGGATGGTAGTATGCTCGGGCCCTCGGTGGTGGCATCCGGGGGCGCAGCGGAGTGTCCGCCCGCGATTGCCTCGAGGGCCGGGCTCCCGGCAGTCGCCTGGCTTGACCGGGATGGGGGCATTCTCTTCAGCGCGTACGACGGGCGTGCCTGGTCCGCGGCTGAGCTTGTGAGTGGATTTCGGGGCAGGCATCGCGGTCTCCCGACCCTCGCCATCGGTGCGGTCGCCTGAGTGTGCCGCAGCTTGTTGGCCTTGGCCTGCCCGACGAAGCCGCGCTTGCGTGGGTTGACGGTAGCGGACGAACCCGTACCTCCTATTGCAGGGAACTCCTGGAGACCGGAGATCCGCAGGGCGAGGGTGACGGGGATGCGGACAGTCGCCGGGTGCCGGCTCTCGCCGCGGCGCCTGAGCAACTTAGACAAGACCGGACTGACGGATCACCATCCCCAGCTGCACCCCCCACGCCGACACCCACCGCCGCCCCCACGATCGAGATCATTGCCTTCGGGGACAGCATCACCTACGGGCGGGGCAGTAGTACCGGTGGACCCGCGACCGGATATCCAGCGATTTTGCAAACCATTCTCGAGTATAACTACCCCCATCATCCGTTCCTTATCTACAACAAAGGGAAGAGCGGTGAGCGGACCACCGAGGGGCTCGTGCGATTCGAAGCGGTGATAGACAAGTATCCCGCCGACTGCGCCCTCATCATGGAGGGGACCAATGACATGTTTTTCCAGATCGCCTTTGAAACCGTTCAACAAAACCTCAAGCAGATGGCGTTTTATGCCGTTGCCCACGGCGTCTTGCCAATCCTCGCGACGCTCACCCCGGTGCTCCCGGGCCCACGCCCCGAGCAATATCGGCTTACGCGCGCTTTCTACACCGGGGGCTATGTCCAGAGCCTTGCCGCGCGCTACCATCTTCCGTATGCGGACCAGTGGAACGCCTTTTGCGGCATCCCCAACTGGGGGACCAGGATCATGGACCGCGTCACCGGTAATCACCCGAACGACAATGGGTACCGCTTTGTGATGGCGCCCGAGTGGTATGACGCGCTGGCCCCGTCCCTCGGCATGCCCCTTGTTCCCGTTGCGCCGGCGATAGCGATCACGAAGAGCGCCCCGAGCGTCGGGCGCGGATCGCGTGAAAATTTCAACTATACCCTCACTCCCAGCAACGATCTCATCCTGAACTGGGTTGACGTGTACGTTGCCCTGGGCAAGCCCACCGGCGCGCTCCTCTTCCTGAGTCCAAAACGCCAGTTTGTGGCCCAGACAGCGGCGTTTGCCTCGGGGGTCCTGCTGGAAGGGGCGCCGACCTCTGGATTCCTCCTTGACCTCCCCATCGCGCCGAATGCCCCGGTGGGGAATTACAGGCTCTACGTGGTCACCACGCGGAGTCTCAGGAGCCCGTGGGCCGCGGCCAACCGGAACAGCTGGTCGGAAACATCGTTCGAGGTCCGCTGATCGCACCGTGTGTCGGGTTGCGTATTGTTACCGGGGGCATTAGTATCATTGCATTTACACACCGCGTCGTTCCAGCGTGATCCCTGCTTTCGCAGGGAGGAATCCAGCGTTAGCGAACCGCTGCATAGCTGGATCCCGGCAGAGAGGTGAGCCGTGCGTGTCGCCCTTGATATCCAATCAGCATGCGGCTGTCGCACGGGGGTCGGCCAGTACACGATGCAGCTTCTGAAGCACCTTCCGCGCGTTGCCCCCGACGATCAATTCCTGGGATTCTACTTCGGCCGCCGGGACGAAGGGCTTGAGGAGCCGCGCACCCCGAATGCAACCGTGCGGCATTTCGGATATCTTCCCCGCCGCGGGATGAGCCTCCTCTGGCGGACCCTCGGGTGGCCGCCCGCGGAGCTTTTTACCGGTCCCGTCGACCTGGTACACTTCCCGAGTTTCATTGCGCGCCCGCTCCGTTCGGCAAGGGCCGTGGTAACGGTCCACGACCTTGCATTCAGGCGGATCCCCGGGCTCTGCGAACCGAAGAACGTGGCATATCTCTCCACGCACCTGCGGCGCACGCTCGACCGTGCGGCGTGCGTTATCGCGGACTCCGCCTTCACGGCGGCGGAACTGAAAGAGTTTTACGGCTACGACAGGGCGCGCGTGGTCCACCTCGGCGTGGATGAAGTCTTCCGTCCCCGCCGGGATGCGGAGCTCTCCCCATTCCGTGCGCGGTACGGGTTGCCACAGAAGTACATTCTCTCCGTGGGCACGGTCGAACCGAGAAAAAATTACGGCGCCCTGCTCCGGGCATACGCTGATGTGCGCACGGGGATCAGGGATTGCCCGCCCCTCGTCATTGCCGGGCCCGACGGCTGGAGAGGGGAGGGGGAGAGGGTTGACCGGCTCATCCACAAGCTTGGCCTTGGGGGATCGGTTATCCGCCTCAAGTATTTTCAATGGGAATATCTTTCTCTCATCTATGCGGGCGCCTGTCTCTTCGTCTTCCCGTCGCTCTACGAGGGTTTCGGTTTGCCGCCGCTGGAGGCGATGGCCTGCGGCGTGCCGGTGGTCTGCTCCGATGCCCCCTCGCTGCCGGAAGTGGTGGGCGACGCCGCGCTGCAAATCTCTCTTCGCGACAGCGCCGTGCTCGCTCACGCGATAGGCAGGCTCCTCAACGATGCCGTCCTCCGCGAGGAGTGTGTCCGGAAGGGACTCGCACGCGCCGCCCGCTTCACCTGGCTCGATACCGCCCGCAAAACAGCCGCCGCCTATGGGGACACTCTTTGCAACTAACTGAATACGAATGAGATAAAATCAAATAAATCTATCTCACTGATGTTCTGTTTCGTGTCACCTTTGGGATCCAGGCATGATCATGAAATTTCCTCGATTGAAATCCGGTGTGTACGGGATTCACCTGCCGCGAGCGATGGGGAGGGCTTTTTTCGCGTGTCTCGTGTGTGCGGCAACATCGTGTTTTGCAGCGGGGAAAGAAGACAGTGCCGTCGTAAAGCAGGAGGGCAAGAAGTCAGGCGAGCCGTACTATTCCTCTTCCGAAACCGCGCCCTGGTACGATTCGTACGGGAGGCTCAGGCGTGGGTACGGCGACGCCCCGATCAAGGGATACCCGCGCGGGAAAGAGCCGTACTATCATTCGAGCGAGCGCGCGCCATGGTACGATTCGTACGGCAGGTTGCGGCAGGGGCCGCGGGCCACGGAAATGAAGCCTCCCCCTCCCGGAAAGGAACCCTACTATTATTACAGTGACCACGCGCCCTGGTATGATTCATACGGCAGGCTCCGGTACGGCCCGAAGGGAATCCCGGCCGGGGAATACGACAATCAAAAATCCGATGATGCGCCCGTGAAACAATAATTGCGGATACCGGGTGCACTAGAATCACCCACAGCATAGTAACGTCATGCTGTGCAATATTAGGCTATAAGCAGATTGAACGTTGCCTGGAGATGAGGGGATCTGCCAACCTCGGGAGGGGCGCCATGTCATATAGCGCAGTTGTAGTGGCTGCTATCACCATCATGGGAACGGGCATTGCGGCGAGCCAGGATATCGGCACCTGGCAGGAGATCGCCCCCCTTCCCGCGGCCCGTTCGGGGATGGGGGTCGTCTACTCGGAGGCCACGGGCAAGTTCTACGCGGTCGGCGGGCGGGTCGGTGCCGACAGGAACATTTCCATATTAGAGTACGATCCCGCCGCCAATACATGGACAGAGAAAGCCCACCTTATCACCGGCGTGACAGGTGCCGGCGCGGTCGCCGCGGG
>JAPLCY010000204.1 GCA_026391995.1 Candidatus Auribacterota bacterium | reverse complement strand
ATGATCGGCATCTCATCCACCACCAGGATATGCTCGGCTTCCCTGAAGATCTCCATCCGCCGCGCGGGATCGCGCTCGCGCCCGGCCTCCTTGATGAGCCCGTCGTAGCGCGCGTTGCCCCATCCGGTCCGGTTGTTGCCGCCGTCCGTGAGAAACATGTCGAGGAAGGTGTTGGGGTCGGGGTAATCCGCTACCCATCCGGCCGTTGAAATCCAGTAATCCAACCTGCTCTCACTATTCAAATATGTCCCCCACTCTTGATTGTCGAGTTCAACATGGATTCCGAGATTCTCCCTCCACATCGCCTGCATCTCCACGGCGATCTGTCTTTTTACCTCGGTTGTATTGAGAAGGATACTCACCCGCGGAAAAGCCTTTCCACCCGAATACCCTGCTTCTGCCAAAAGAGCACGAGCCTTCTCTGGGTTATAGGCAAGCCCTTCAGGGGGTTTGTAGTTCGGCATACTGGGAGGAACTAATGTAGTGGCAGGGATTTGTCCTGCGCGCAATATCTTACCTATAATACGCTGTTTATCGGTTGCGAGGTCGAACGCCTTTCTGACGCGTACATCTGTAAAGGGCGGGCGTGTCACGTTGAAGCGGTAAAAAAAAGTTACGAGCATGGTGGATTTGTGAAAATCGGGTCTCTTCTCTAGAATATCTATAAGATGCCAGGGGATGCCTGCCGCATCCACCCAATCCGCTTCGCCCATCATATACATATTGAAGGCGGTGTTCTCATTCTCCGTGGGAAGAGCATCGACTACGTTCAGCCTGACATTGTTCCTATCCCAATAGAGCGGATTCTTCACAAGGCGGATTCGCCAGCCGGGTATCCACTCTTTCAATATGAAGGAACCGTTGCTCACAATATTCCCCGGCCGTGTCCAGAGGTCTCCATATTTCTCCACGCATGCGCGCTTCACGGGAAAGAGCGTGTAGAAAGAGGTGATATAGAGGAAGAATGGCGTCGGTTCCTTCAGCTCCACCTGGAGCGTTTTATCGTCCAGCGCCTTCACGCCCACGCGGGAGAAATCGGCGATCTTCCCCGAGTTGAACTCCTCTGCCCCCTTGATATAGAAGAGCTGGTAGGCATAGTATGCGGCTCCCATCGCCGGGTCGAGCGCACGTTTCCAGGAGTAGAGGAAGTCGCCTGCCGTTACCGGGGTGCCGTCACTCCATACACAGTCGCGCAGGTGAAAGGTATAGCGCAGGCCATCCATTGAAATATCCCACGATTGCGCCACGCCGGGGAGGATCTCCGTGCTCGTCGGATTTCGCGTGGTGAGCCCCTCGAAGAGCGCCAACGCGATCCGGTGCTCCGGCTGGCCGGTCATGAGCGCGGGGTCGAGCGTCTGGACATCGGTGCCGTTCTCGAATGTATAGTCGGCGCGGCGTTCGGACGGGCCGCAGCCGGTTGTTGCCAGGGCGGCGGCGATGGCCCAGATATGGAGCCCCACGCGCAAGCGCGTGGTTCCACAACTGATTACGGGCCCGCTTACGTCCCGAGCGTAGCTTCGGGAAACCCAGACCCCCCATTCATCCATCCACGGTGGAACCGGGATGGTTTTCTGGGAGTCGGGATAAATAGCGGGTCTCATAGCAGTCATACCATTCAAGGACTCTGAGCCGGCGTTTCAGAATACAGCCGGCATGCGACATGGTGCCCCGGCGCGACCTCGATCAACGCCGGCTCATCCCGGTCGCACCCATCCATCCTCGACGGGCAGCGCGGATGAAAGCGGCACCCCGCCGGGGGGGCGAGCGCGGATGCCGCCTCCCCGCCCACTGCCGCGGATACGGGCCTGCCGATCTCCGGCACCGCGGCGAGGAGCGCCTTCGTATACGGATGGCATGGGTCATCGTAGAGGGAATCCCTGTCCGTGAGCTCGATGATCTTTCCCAGGTACATCACGGC
>JAPLCY010000362.1 GCA_026391995.1 Candidatus Auribacterota bacterium | reverse complement strand
TCCCGCTCCAGCCGACGACGATGCGGGCGCGGGGGCTGTGATCAGGGCGCGGGGTATAGAAGTCGGTATCCACCACGGTGCGGAAGCAGATCGCCCGACGCGTGTAGTTCGCCGCCTGACGGCAGAGGAAGTCATTGCCGGCGAGGACCACGTGGCTGATCGCCACCATGCCGCGGAATCGACGGCGCAGCCTCGCGGAGATCGCGGCGCGGTCGCCACGACTGTGATACATGATCGCGTCGTCGACATCGTAGACGAGGCGACGGGCGGCCGCGCGGAGCATCATGCGGTCGAGCGGGTTGAATGTCTTTTTCTGCACGAAGGCCACGTCGTACGCCCGCAGCCCGGAGAAGAGGACCCAGCGGCGGAGGGGGGAGGCGGGGATGATGAAGCTGTCACACGTTATCCCGTGCTCCCGCAGGAATGGGAGGAACTGCTGGACGCGGAAACGGTAACTCGGTTTCTCGCATCGCGTGGTCAGGAATGCAACTTTCATAATGATGGATCCGTCGAGCGGCTGCGCGCGCGAAGAGGAATGGATGACTGTTTACTCCTCTTTGATGGCCACGACAAGGATCGACTTGGCGAAGTCCACGGAGAAATACTTGTGGACCGGCGCGGCGACCAATATTCTGAACAATCTTCTGAAGAAGGCGTCGTTGTAAATCCGGAAGATGCTCTTTACCCGAAAACCGAGAGATATGAGAATGCCGCCGATTTCATCGTAGCGGTAGCTCACCTTGTGCGAGTACTCCCAGTAGCGGTTCGGGTGGAACGCGTTGGGGGTGGTGAGGATGAGTTTCCCGCCGGGCAGGAGCAGGTTGTGGATGTTGCTGAGGAGCTGGACCCCGTCCTCGAAGGTAAGGTGCTCGATGACCTCGAAGAGGAAGACCATGTTGAACTGCTCCTTGATCTGGCCGAGCGAGTAGTAGTCCTGCTTTGTCTCGCGGTCGATGTCCATGCTCTTGTAGGAAACCTGGCAGACGCGGTCGTCGACCAGGCGGTGACGGAGCTCGCGCGTGGAGGAGCCGATGTCGAGGATGTTATCGCCGGCCTTGATCTCCTCGATGATCACGTCGAGGTGTTTCTTGCGCACCCGAAGATCCCAGAAGTCGGGGAAGTTACGCTGAATCTCCCGCCGGGTCTTATAGAGCGTGCTCCAGCTTGTTTTCAACGTCTCAAGGGCGTTTTTCATCTCATCTCCATTTGCTGATCGCTCAACCGCACGGAAACCCGCACACGGTAGCGCCGCACACTAAAGTGTGCGCTACGGTGTGCGGCGCTACGGTGTACGCGACAGCTTTTCTTCGCGGTTAGAGAGGTTGTTGCATCAGTTGCTGTTTCCTCTGTGTGAGTATCGCGTCGTGACGCCTAATTTTCTCTGTTTTCCGCCCGATCCCCCGCAGCAGCCGCCGCTCCCGCGCCCCGAACGTTGCGACGCCGAGGTAGCGGTGGGCAAAGCGCAGGCGGTCCGTCCGGGTCACCACGCCGCGCGGGGCCGAGTAGTTGAGGGCGGCGAGGTCTTTTATCACCCAGCGGTTGCGGCCGCGGGCCTTATGTTGCACCCGCTGGAGATCTATCAGTACCGGCACGCCATCCCGGCGCAGAAATATATGGCTCAGGTAGAAATCGCGATGATTCAAGCCCGCCGCGTGCATCCTTCGCGCGCACTCCGCCAAGGCGGCAATTATACACCTCTTTTTCGCGGATTTCCCGCTCAAAAACCGTACTGAATCCTCAAGGCGCTCTCCCTCCGCCGCGAGGGTGAGGATGGCGGAGGGGCCCAGCGCAGGAAACAGGCGGCGCTCGGCGAGCGCCACCGGTGACATTGTCTCGACGCCCGCCGCGTGCAGCGCCATGATGGCTTCCCACTCGGTCGCCGCCGGAGAGAGAGGCAGGCGGAGCGCGAGAAGCGCCTTCAGGGTCCCGAGAAGGGATCCGCGGCGATGCTGTTTGAGGTACACGGTGACCGGTGCGCTCCCCGGGATGTTCTCCTGGAGCGCAATCCATCTGATTCGACGCACGCCCTTGTCGCGGAGGAGCTCCCCGCCCGCAAAGCGCATGAGCGAGGCATACGAGTCGATCCCCGCGGCCTTCAGCGCCGGTTGGTAGCGCTCGTCAATAACGAGGTGTCCATGGCGATCAGCGATCGTGCGCATTGCGCTCCTCGAGAATCGCCGTATACACGACGAGGGTTTCCCCGGCATTCCTGTCGATGGTGTAGGCGAGGGAGGTTTCCCGTGCCGCTCCGGCAAGCCTCGCGCGCCGTGCGGCGTCGGTGAGCGCGACAAGGTGAGCGGCGAGCGTCCAGGCATCGCGGGGGCCGGAGAGGATGAAGCCGTTCACCCCTTCCCGGACAAGTTCCGATGCGCCGTTGTCAACGGTGGTGATCACGGGGAGGCCGCAGGCCATTGCCTCGAGGCACACGTTGGCGAACGGGTCGTAGCGCGTGGGGAGCGCGAGGAGATCGGAGGCCCCGTACACGGCGCGCATGTCGTCGACCGGGCCCAGGAACCGCACGCGGTCGCTTACGCCCAGCGTGCGCGCGAGGGAGAGGAACGGCTCGCTCCGCCCCTTCCCCGCGACTAGGAGGAAGAGCGACTTCTCGCCCGTTCGCGAGAGCCCGTCGATCGCCACATCCAGTCCCTTGCGCGTGAGATTGTTCGAAGCGAAGAGGGCAACCGTCGCCTCGATGGGTATTCCCAGGCTGCGCCGGAGGGCCGTGCCGTGCGACTCCCTGAGCCGGGGATTGAAGTAGTTGTGGTCGATACCGTTGTAGATCACCGTGACGCGCCCGGGCGGATAGGGGTAGAGGGCGAGGAGCTGATCGTGGCAGAGCCTTGAGTTGGCGATGATGCGCCGGCAGCGGCGCGGATCGAAGATCCGCTTCTCGAGGAAGAGGGCTAACCAGGTGAAGGGGCGCAGGAAGGAAAGGAAACGCCCCACCGCGCTGTCCGCCTTCTTCCGCAGCCAGACCTTGTGGATGCCGCCCCCCATGCGGTACACATCGAGCGGATAGAAACGCGTGAGGCCGCTCACGATATCGAACTGCTCGCGTTGCAGCAGGGCGCGGGCGCGGCGGATGAAGATGAGATGC
>JAPLCY010000321.1 GCA_026391995.1 Candidatus Auribacterota bacterium | reverse complement strand
TGATAATTTCATTCTGGTAGTATATTGCAATTCCTTCCGCAATTACAATTGACAAAGCAATAACTACGAACCCTAATATCAATTTTTGTCTTATTTTCATTATATGACAGGCCTCATCTCGCTATTTCCCCAGCTCCTTTTTCAGCATCTCAATTTCTTTCTTGAGCTCAATTATGCGCTCTTCCCTGCCGATGCTGGCCTTATAAAAAACTTCCAATTCCTGCATATGCTTGCGATTTTCTTCTTCTATCTTCTTACGCTTGGTGATGTCGTGAAAGATTGCCAGAATGACTTTTTTTCCTTTTAAGTCGAACGTGCTTGCCTTTATCGCAACATCCCTGATTTCTCCTGATTTTTTAATTACCTTCGTTTCAACAAAAGTTTCTCCAATAATGTGTTGTTTGAATGACTTAGAAAATTTTCCATCCCATTCTTCAGAAGGATGCAATATTCTTTGATGCTGACCTACCATCTCTGATTTTTCCCTTCCTATAAGTTCCATGGCGGCCCTGTTGCATTCTAATATTATTCCGGTCTGCGTATCAGCCAGGAACAAGGCATCTATGGTTTGTTCAAACTGGATACGGTAACGCTCTTCGCTCTCCCGCAGCGCCTCCTCCGCCCGCTTGCTCTCGGTGATGTCCCTGACCGTTGCCTGGACTATTACCTTTCCGGCTTGCTCCATCCTGGTCAGGAGCACGGTGGCGGGAAACTCCTCGCCGTCGAGGCGCTTATGCGTCCATTCGAAATAGTGGGAGCCCTCGCGCATGGCCGTCTCGATCATCTCCAGGGCCTTTTCGGCGGAAGCGCGCCCGTCAGGCTGCCGCTCGGGAGATAGAACCCATGGCCCCTGTTTCGTGAATTCCTCCGCGTTCCTCGCCCTGAACATCTCCATCGTTGCCGGATTGCCGGAGGTGAACTTCCAGGAAGGGGGCTCAAGGGTCATGATGGCGTCACGGGAGCTTTCGAAGAGGCCGCGGTACTTGTTTTCACTTTCTTTCAGCGCCTCATTCGCCTTCTTGCTCTCGGTGATGTCGCGATAGACCACGCCCACCGCGAAAATATCTCCCTTCGAATCGCGGATCGGCGAAATCGAGGACTCGCTGCGGACCAGGCGATCGCCGACGGGGACCGAGTCTTGCACCTGCAGCGGCTTCCCGGTTGCGAACACGTGGTCGATGCGGCTCATCCAGAGCTTCATGAACTCGGGGATGTGGCCGAGCCCGTCACGCATGTTCCTGCCGATCACACGCTCAGGAGTGGTCCCGACGTGCTCGATCGCGGCCCTGTTCGCGTAGAGATAGTTGTAGGCGCGGTCCCAGATCAGGATGCAATCCGTCATCGACTCGAAGACCGACCTGAATTGCTCCTCACTCCTGCGCAGCGCGTCATCGGTGCGCCGCCACTCGCTGATATCACGCAGCAGGAGCACGACCGCGCGGCCCTCCGCGCCGGGCCACTCCGCGAAAAAGGCGTCGTAGATGACCGACCTCTCATTGCCCTTTGCCGTCCTGAAGTGAAATTCCTTCCCTCGCACCGTGTCGGCGGGAGCCGGCATATCCGCGAGAAGGCCTCCGGGGTGAACAGCGGGAATAAATTCGTCAAGCCTGCGACCCACCAGTGCGGGGGGATCGCATTCAATATCAAGGATGTCGAGGAAGGCTTGATTCGCGTAGAGGATTTTCCCGTCTCCGCGGGTGGAAACGCAGAGTCCGTCGCTGATGTACTCGATGAGGCGGCGGTAGAATTCGCTCATGGTGTGGAGGCTTCTGTCCTCGCTCATGATTATAGCAGCGGTTGCCGGAGGGGTACAGAAAAAGCGGAGGTTCAATATCGGGGCCGCAGAACTTAAGAGCCGGTGAACGGGATAAACATCGCGTTATAAACTATTTGTCAACCTGGCATTCAAAAAAAAAGAGACTCACGCGCGCGCCCGGATCCGGCTCTTGCTGTCGCGCACGATCTTGATGATCTCGCCGGGATGCTGCGCGCTCAGGATCGCGTCACGGGAGTCCTGGCGGCAGGATATCTTGGTGATCTGGGAGAGGACATTGAGATATTCGTCGGATGCATGCTGTGGATTCACGATCAGCCAGACCATCTTGACCGGGTCGCCGTCGGGGGAACCCCAGTCGACGCCGCAGTCCGAACGGCCGAATGCGATCCTGAGCGAGGGTATGGCATCGGTCCTTCCATGGGGCACAGCCACGCCTTTCCCCACGGCGGTATTCATGATGTCCTCGACCGCGTAGATGCTTTTCAGGATCGTGCGCTCGTCGTTCTTATCCTGCAGGCAGATCGCCTCAACGAGCTCTGAAATGACCTCCTCGTGCGTCCTGCCCTTGAGGTTGAGGACTATGCACGAATAATCGAGATAGCTCGCACATTCCATACGTCACCCCTTTTCTTCACCAACAGCCTAGCATTGAACCATTCCGCTGTCAAGTCCGCCACCCCGAATAATCCAGAAAAGGCCCTTTACCTCTGATTGAGCGGATGAGGATGATTTAAGTGTTGTGGTGCAGATCGTAGCGCACACTGTAGCACACACCGTAGCGTACACCGTAGCGCACACTTTAGTGTGCGATCAGCGATCAGCGATCAGCAACCAGCGCTCAACGTTCATAAGTTTGAACAATATGTTATCCCCCATTCCGGGGCATGTGTCCCATTGCAGTCTGGTGGATGGTGTGTTACAGTCGAGGATGGGGAAAAAATGAGCAACAGCGACCAGTCATATACGCCCTACGGCGCGGGCGAAGGGGCGATCATGCCCCTGCCGGAGGTGGAGGCGACCCGCGCACCAGGGTCACGCGGTGGCTGCGTCATCTATCTGCACAGCGATAGGGTCGGCAGCGATACTGGCGGCCATGGCGGCATCCTTATGCGCGACGCGCTCTACGCCCTTACCGAAACCGCCCCCCAGCTTGCGGCGATCGTCCTGGTAAACTCCGCCGTCAGGCTCGCGCAAGCGGGCTCGGCCGCCCTGGAGTGCCTCTCCCTGCTCGAGGGGCAGGGGGTGCGTATCCTGCTTGTGGACAGTTCGGTGCGGGAGTTTTGCGGGGGCAGCGGGATCGCGACGGGAAAACAGGTTACCATGCACGCGATCCTTCAGACGCTCGCGCAGGCGGAGAAGGTGGTGACGCTCTGACGCGTCCCTCAGGGGGAAAGCCAGTTGCACCAGCCGCGGTTGAAGAGCTCGCTGTAGGCGGCGACGGCGAGGAGCGCAACGTAGGCGAGCAATCCAATGCAGAGAAGGAGGGAAGTGCGGCACGCCCACAAGGCGGCTATTCTTCGTTCCATGAGCAGTATCGCGCCGCCGAGCAATGCCCCGCATGCCGCTCCCGCGACAGGCGATGTCGCACCGGCATGGGCACCCCACATGCCGCCGAGGGCGCATATCAGCAGCAGGAGCGCGCGCACCAGGCACCGGAGCGCCGCATCAAACCAGTTGCCGGTGGATTGATCTGATCCCATCGGAAATCACGCCTTGGCGGGCGCCGCTCCTTCAGACTTCACGCCTGCGGCCTTTGCCTTGTACTCCTTCCAGCAGCGCCTGGTGCAATAGTACCCGCTGTTGCGGTAGTACCACTTTACGCGGTTCAGCAGTTTCCCACACTGCTCGCACTTATCCGGCTTCTCTTTCTTCTGCGAGGGCGCCTCCTTCTTCGCGTCCTTTCCCCCGGCCGCGGGCGCGGCCTGAGGAGCCGGTTCCTTCCCGGGGGCCGGCGCCACCTCAGGGGCCTTTTCCTGTTTTACCTCGTCAGTCATAGACCTGGTACTCCTCTCTCCTGGACAATCTTGAACACGCGGTCATGGGGTCTCACATGCCCCTTGATCTTGATGCCGATCGAATCACCCGCCTTGGCCTCGGCCACGTCCTGGTGTTCGACCTGCATGGTTTCGACTTTCTCCTCGCAGTTCGTCGTGTGACCGACGATACGGATCGTGTCACCGACGCGGAGCGTCCCGCTCAACTCGATGGCCGCGACCTGTATGTGCCCGAAGTAATGGGTGATCTTTCCAATCTCGACCTCCGGCATGGCTCACCTCCCTGGCGGCGCACCGTACGCATCACGGCACGGTTTAATCACGCATATTGTAGAGGAGGGGCGATGAGTATGCAATAGCTTATCCGCTCGCTCACATGTAGAAATTGATGCAATCCTCGATGGTGGCGGCGAGGTTGGGGATGGTCGTGAGCTCGTCTTTCCGGGCGCTCACAAAGCGGATCGCCTCATCGTAGCCAAACCCGATACTGCAGAGATAGCCAATCACGACAGAGGGAGACCGGCAGACCCCCGCGTTGCAGAAGACGAAGACGCTATGGTGCTGTATATGCTCCCGTATCCATGCAATCGCTTCCGCCATCGCGGGAGCGGGGATGGGGCTTAAGTCCTTCAGGGGGATCTTCCGGTAAAGGGGCCTTTCTCCCTCGAGGTCAACCTCTTCAGCGACATTGAGCATGGCCGTCAGCTCCTCGGCCGCGTGCTTGACGTCGGAGGCCGCGCCGATGGCGAGACGCTCAAGTATGTACGTGATCACTGATTCGGCTCCCCTGTCTATGGACCCGGAATCCCCCGCCGCGCCGTCGGGAGGATCAGGTCCCGATTCAAAAGCAGAGAAAACGCTATTATAGGGCACGCGCCCCGGCCGCGGAAAGAAGTTTCCCGCCCAAGGGATACTCCCTCGCTCATGGGGGGCACGCCGTCCTCTCGACAGCCACCTTGCGGAGGTCTTATACACCCCACCTCGCAGGCGGCACCCCGTGACTCCTTAAGACCGTTCCCCGCAGGCTGCGAGGGCATTACTTCTTTTGCCTGACAAGGGAAAGCAGGAGGAGCAGGTTCCGTATCCCCCTGAATACACCTTTCAAGACACCGCGGCCGGCGCTGCTCCGCTTCTGGATTACACAAATGAATTCATAGCAGGAGCGGAAACAAAAATAATCCATGAGCGCCATGCCTGCGCCCAGCTCTTCGCGTGCGAATCTCAGGAGGGCCATGACCACGGCTATGTCATACACATGAAAATGGATCCTGTCGTCGCGCTGGGCATACCTCCCCACCCACGCCGCGAACCGCGGATCACTCTCCGGGATGCCATCCGTGAGCGCGACAAACTCGCGCCAGTGGTCCATTCTGTACGCCATCCGCCGGGCGGGCGATCTGTACACCTCGATGCAGTGCGCCAATGTGACCGGCGTCCGCATGAAGTCATATTCGTTTGACCGGCAGTTGGGGACCGTCAGGAAAAGGATGCCGCCCTCCCTCAGCACCCTGAGCCACTCGATCAGCGCCCGGAGGGGGTCATCCATAGGCTGCAGCCGGTCAAGATACCTGATGGTGGCTCGCCCCCGCGCTATCACGAGCGGGTTGCATTGCGCGCCTATTTCCAGGCCGGTTCCCCTGATCCACGCCCTGGCAAAATATCCGCGCGCGGCGTTGCTCCCGCGCTGCGTCGCGCGGAGGACACACCGGTCCCATGCGCTTAATCCGCACAGGTATTTCTCGAACGCCTCACGCCTTGTCATCAAGCCCCTCACTTGCCCCGGCGTGCACGATGGGCGCGATGCCCTCGCGGGGCACTCTTCTTCCGTGGGGCCGCGCCCCCGGCGCGGGGAGGCGTGCGGCGCCTGGCCTTTGCGAAGAATCCCTCCATCGCCGCGAGGCACTCCTCCAGCCGGCCTGTGTGAATGGGCGCGGCCGGGAGCGATTCCAGGAACAGCTTTCCGTATCTCCTCGTGTGCACGCGCGCGTCGAGGATGAGCACCGCCCCGATGTCGTCCCGGTGCCTGATGAGCCTCCCGAATCCTTGCCGGAACTTGATCACCGCCTGCGGCACGCTATACTCCATGAACGGGTCTCCCCCCGCAAGCTCGATCGCCTCGACGCGCGCCTGCTGGATCGGCTCGTCCGGAACCCTGAACGGGAGACGGGTCAATATCACGCACTCCAGAGCCTCTCCCTTCACGTCGACTCCTTCCCAGAAGCTGTCGGTCGCGAAGAGGACGGCGTTGCCCGCGCGCCGGAACCGGTTGAGGATCGCGGTGCGGTGGTCGCTCCCCTGCTTGAGAGGGGTGAGCCCCATCTCCCCGATCCCCCCGGCAAGCCGCTCGTAGAGTTTGGTGAGCAAGCGGTACGAGGTGAAGAGGACAAACGACCTCCCCCCCGCGATCCTGACCGCCTCGCGCACCGCGGATTCAAGCATTTCCTCATAGCCCTCCCTGTCCGGCTCCGGGATGCCGCGCGGGGCGGCAACCACGGACTGCACGGCATAGTCGAACGGCGAGGGAAGGAGGACACACTCGGTCCGCTCACTGTCGTACCCCTGGAGCCCGAGCCGGGCGGTGAAATAATCGAAGCGCCCCCCCACCGTGAGCGTCGCCGAGGTCATGACCACCGTGCGGTACCTGTCGTAGAGCGATTCGCGCAGGCCCTCCGCCACGGCGAGCGGGGCCGCGCAGAAACTGAGCCGCTCCACCCGCTTCCCGGGGGCAAGCTCGAGCCACCGGCAGTAGCCCTCCGTCTCTTCCATGAACAGGGAGAGGCACTGGAGGTGCTCGCCGATCCGCCGCTGCATGGCCGCGATCTCGATGCATGGCGATTCAAGCGCCGCCCTTTGCGTATCGGGCAGGGCCGCAAGCAGGCGGAGGAGTTCGTAGAGGCGCCCGGCAAACGGCTCCACCGCCCGTATCAGCTCCTGGAGGACCGGGCAGAGAACGCTCTGCCAGAACTGGCCCGCGACCACGTCGGGCGTTATCCTGAGAGTGACGGCATTCTCCCCGCACCCCGGCACACAGCCCCGCAGCTCGGCGGCGATGCGCCCCATGGCAGCGTCAATCCGCCCCTCGATCGCAAGGCGATCGGGGAGCAGCGTGTCGGTGACAAGGTCGATCACCTCCGCGCCGGCTCCCTCGCCGGCCGCACGCCCGCCCGATCGGATTTTCACAAGGATGTAGGGCAGGAGCCCGCGGGCTTCCTCGCGTGAGCTCTGGAGGCGGCGGAGCACCTTCAAAAATCCGAACCTGGACACCCTGAAGCCGAGGTATTCAGTGGCCACATCCTCGAGGTGCTGCGCCTCGTCCACGACGACGCGACCGAACGGCGGCAGGACCGCCGTCCCCTCATACCCCTCCGCGCGCTTCCGCACGGCAAGATCGGCCATGAGGAGGTGATGGTTCACCACCAAGACGTGGGCCGACGAGGCTGCCCGGCGCGCCCGGTAGAAAAAGCAGTTGCCGTAGAAACGGCAGTGAACGCGCGCGCACTGATCCCCCTCCGCGCAGACCCGCTCCCAACACTCCCGGCGCGGGACGAACCCGAGGTCGGTGAGGCTCCCGTCCGCGGTGGTGCGGGCCCAGCGCATGATCTCCGTCATTTCCCCCTCGATCACCAGCCCTTCCTCGTCGCTCACCGCGGTGAGCTTGCGAAGGCAGAGGTATTTGCCTCGCCCCTTCACAAGTACGGCGTTGCACTGGAGACCGTTCACCGTGCGCAGGAGGGGCAGATCCTTGGCGATGAGCTGCTCCTGGAGATTAATGGTATTGGTCGAGACCACCACCCGTTCGCGGTTCTTCAGGCTCCACGCGATGGCCGGGATCAGATACGCGAGCGATTTTCCCGTGCCCGTACCCGCTTCGATCATTGCGATCCTTCCTTCGTTGAAGGCGCGCACCACCACCTCGAGCATTTTCCCCTGCTCCTCGCGGTACTCGAAGTCGTTCAGCTGCGCGGCGACCTCCCCTCCCGGCTTCAGGTAGGCGGCGAGCCGCTCCACGACCAGCGGCTCCGGACCCTCCTCCCGCGCCGGCATGACCACGGGGTAGATCTTCTCGACGGCGTTGTCGATGATATAGAAACCGACCCCGCGGTTGCCGAGCTCCGCGGCTATCGCCAGATCCGCTTTTGAGGGAATGAGCGACCCGTCGGGATGGTTGTGGATAACGACATCACTCATGGTTGCGCGGCGTGCGACGGCGGGGACGCTCTCCCCATCGCCGCGCGCGAGAATAGTGGCGTCGTCGACGACAAGGCCCTGATCGGTCGAACCGAGGAAAAAAACCTCATTACCGCCTCCTTCGGCGATGGCGTCACGCATTTTCGCGACAACGGTTTCGAAAATATAGTCGGTGATTTCAAGCGAGCAGTTTTTCATCGGCGCAGCATTATATCAGGTTTGCGGGCGGTGCACAGGGACGCTGATCAAGACGCTGATCAGTGGAAGAGCCTCATTTGCGGGAAGAACTCCGGAAACTGCCGCTCGAGAATTGAACGGGCGGTGGCGTAGCTCTTGTGGTGATTTTTCAGCGTGAGATTATAAGCGTGTTTCATCTCGCGTATAGTGATGAATGTTGCGGTCTGGAACATCCCCTTCAGGAGCTCTTTTCTGATCTCCCGTTCAACCGAAGGCGTGAAATTGATCTTCAGCTCCATCCTGCCCTCCTCTCCCATATTTATTATACACCGAAAAAAGCTGGAGCGCAATACGTATGTCGTTATTCCTATAATTGCCATGCAGTGACTCCTGCTGTCTAAACGGCGTCTGAAAGGAGTTACAATGATGGACCTGCATCACTGATTTGTGAGTAGTGGGGGTATTTATCTGCAATATCGGTCGATGAGATCATCTTTGCCCATTATTTTGGCCTATTTATGACTGTAGTGGGCGATATTACATTATATCTGTATTGGCAACTGTTCTCTTGCCACGCAACCAGCGTCACCCGCGATGAGAGGTTGCAGCGCTACAACCACGCACGACTGCGGGGGCGTTACGCCGCTCCTGTCTGCCGGTCATCCGAAGCTGAGCATCTTCAGGATGCGAAGTACAGGCAGGATTGGACGGACAGGGCGGATTATCAGAGACAGTCATAGATTAACCCCGGATAATCTTGGACAATATACTATCCGCCATTTAAGGCGTGAGTGGCATCTTGACCTGCTGCGCGCGGTGCCTTATAATTGCCTTGTTCCATCGGATCACACACGGGAGATCATGACATGTCCGGGACTCATGAAAAAAAACACCACAAGGATCACGTCAAGAGCAACATCGAGATCGCCATGGAGAAGGCTGCTGCCGCCGCACCCGGCGTCAACCCGCAGGGGCAGAAGCCTCCCCAGCCACCGCCGTCGGACGCGGAACTTGCGGCGCTGCGTGAAAAAGCGGCCAAGGCTGACGAGTACTACAATCGTCTCCTCCGCACAACCGCTGATCTGGAGAACTACAAGAAACGCGTCGAACGCGAACGGAGCGACTTGCTCAAGTTCGCCCACGAAGAGCTCATGGCCGAGCTCATCACGGTCCTCGACAACTTCGAGCGCGCGCTCGCCGCGGCGCACACCGTGAAAGACGTGGCCGGCGTCACCGAGGGGATCAATCTCATCCACAAGCAGCTCCTCGATGTTCTTCGGAAATTCGGCCTCTCCCCCATTGCCGCTATCGGACAGCCCTTTAACCCCCAGCTCCACGAGGCGATCGCGCAGAAGGAGAGCGATGCCCACCCGGAAGGAACCGTGATGGCCGAACATCTCAAGGGGTACACGCTCGATACGCGCTTGCTGCGTCCCGCCGCGGTGACCGTCGCAACGAAAAAGGCATCCCCCGCGGCTGATGCGCCAAAGGCATAGCATCCCCGGCAAGACCAAGACCATGACCGCCAAGCACGATTACTACCATACCCTGGGCATCTCCAGAAACGCCTCCGTAGAGGAGATCAAGAAGGCCTACCGGAAGCTCGCCTTCCGCCACCACCCGGACAAAAATCCGGGCGATGCCACCGCCGAGGAACAGTTCAAGGAGGTCTCTGTCGCGTACGAAGTGCTGAGCGACCCGCAGAAGCGCCAGATCTACGACCATTACGGCCACGC
>JAPLCY010000102.1 GCA_026391995.1 Candidatus Auribacterota bacterium | reverse complement strand
GCAAGGCGAGAGGCTTCGCCGGCGCACGAGCAGCAGACGCTCATCGACCTTGATTTCAACAGCTACGAGCACTTTGAACATACCGAGCCGACGATAGTCGAGGGGGAAAACCTGGACATTCCCACGTTTTTACGCCGGCGTGCCCACGTGAGCCCCGTCGCGGTATAGGGGTTCAGGACGCGGAGCGCAAGGGCGGTTGACGGCTAGTTAATACACTCGCCTTCTAGCTGTTCAGCCGCCCTTCGTATTGGATGTCCGGATGGACCTGCGCCGGAGTGAGGTCATCGCGCGCACATTAAAATGTGCGCTATGATCTCCAGGGTTCAGCCGCCCTTCGTATTGGATGTCCGGCCTTACCCGCACCGGAGTGAGGTCATCGCGCGCACATTAAAATGTGCGCTATGATCTCCAAGGTCCAGCCGTCCTTCGTATTATAAATGTACGCCCGGGCAATCCCGCGGCGCGCGTATTTTGAGGTAATGATTGTCAGTTACGGGGGAATTTGCCTTACGAAAATGCGGCAAGAGCCCAAATGTGCCCTCTCATAATTGACCCATTACATTTTGAGCGAATCCGGGATTGATCGTCGAGGCGCAATGCGCTATAGTGTAACCGCCCCGGGGGAAAGGCGTATGAAACTGTTGCAATTTTGCGTGAAGATGGTCAAGTTCTTCATCGGGCTGTGGCTTGTGCCGGCCTGCGCCGGCGTCACCCTCGCGTTTTTCAAAGGCATGCTGGGGCCGATCAGCTCACAGTACTGGTGTCTCGCCGGAATGGGGTCATTCGTCGTCATCTTTGCCATCTTTCAGCAGCCCATCAAGTCCTACGTCTTTGGCCACGAACTCACGCATGCCTTCTGGATCCTGCTCTTCCAGGGAAAGGTCACGACGTTTTCCGCGTCATCGAAGGGCGGCAAGGTGGAGGGGACTAAGGGCAATTTCTTCATCGCACTTTCCCCATACTTCTTTCCCGTATACACCATATTGCTGATCGCCCTCTACTTCATCGGCAAGCTTTTCTGGGAGCCGCAGCAATTCACCTCGGCCTTCATTTTCCTCATCGGATTCACCTGGGCATTTCATATCATCCTCACCATGTCGGTGCTTATCAAGGGCCAGGCGGAGGTGAAGCAGAACGGCTACCTCTTCTCTCTGACGGTGATCTATATCATGAATATCATCGTCCTGGGTCTCGTCCTGACGTTCATCAGCCCCGACTTCGCCGCGGGCGACCTTGTTCGGATCTTCAGCGAAAATATCTCGGTGAGCTACGCACGTTTCGGCAACGCGGCCACATCGCTCTCCAGAAGCTTCAAATAATCCTGATGGGGCGGGTAATCACGAAACTGGGCGGGTGTTGCCTCACCCCTGGGATGGGGCTGAGGGGATGCTTGCCTTGGCAGCGAGTGAGGGGATATAATACGGGAATCATGTAGTTCAGTGCATGCGCTGATTTCAGAATGAGGAGGGTAGTGATGAACATTCGTGTCTATGGGATTCTGGCGGTTATCTGCGGCGTTGCCGCGGGGTGCGCCGCCGTGACGAAGCCGTATAATACCGCGGCCCCCGCGTTCCATGTCTGTTCCGTGAAGCGGGAGGACAAGCTCCTTGCCATTGACGGCCAGTCGAGGCTGGTCGAGTCAACGGGGATCAACTCTCAAGCGTCCCGCAACTCGGGGAAATTCACCGGTCTCGGCGGGCTCGATAAATGGCGCTACGAGGCCCGTTTCCTGCCGCCCAACATGCAGGGGGAGGAGTATGTGGTGGTCTTCGACGCCAAGGGGCCCGAGGCGGAATTCTCCGAGCCGCTGGCGGTCAAGTTCGAGTACATGTACCCGAAGGGCATCGAGGTGCACTACTCGCAGAAGGTGTACGAGCGGCTGCCTCGGGGACGTCACAAGTACGTCTGGAAAAACCTCGGCTCGCAAAACGAGCAGAACGGTGATATCGCCAGCTGGCGCGTATCGCTGAATTATCGCGGGAGCGAGGTTGCGTCGATGCATTCGGCCCTCTGGCGCCCCTGGGGCAAGGTGGTGCGCGACGAGTGAGCAGCGGTGCCATGAGGGCGTCACATTCCCTGGCTGACGTACAGCGCAGCGAGAGCCTGGGGGCCATGCTCGAGGCGCGCGCGCGGCGGCACCCCCGGCGCATCGCCCTCTTCCTCGACGATCACCGGCTGAGCTATGGCCTGCTCAACGCCAGGGCCAACACGTTCGCGCGCGCTCTCCGGGAAAGGCTCCATGTCACCCACGGGGACCGCGTCGGCATCCTTCTCCAGAACTGCCCGGAGTGTATCGTCGCTCTTTTCGGGATCTTGAAGGCCGGCGCGGCCGCTGTCCCGCTCAATACCTATCTCACCGCCCCCGAGATCAGATATATCCTCGCGGACGCGGAGGCGAAGGTCCTCATAAGCTCCGACGAATTCGCCCCCACCGTGCGGAAGTTCTCCGAGGATCTGCCCTCCCTCACGGCGTTGATCACCATAGGGAGGGAGGATCTGGGCTGCGACACCTGGCTCCTGAATGAGCTGCTCAAGGGGATCGACGCCGCCGCGCCGGAATTCCCTATGACAGGGGACAACCTCGCGGTCATCATCTACACCTCGGGCACGACCGGGAAGCCGAAGGGGGCGATGCTCACCCACACAAACCTGCTGTCCAACCTCATTGCCTCGGGCACGAGCATTCGGATCAGGGGGTGCGATCGGTTCATGCTGCTCCTGCCGATGTTCCACTCGTTCACGATCACCACCTGCATCATGATGCCGCTCGCCGCCGGCGCGGGCATCGTGGTGATCGGGAAGCTCCGCTCCATGGAGCACATCGTCAGGAGAATGCTCCTCACACGGGTGACGGTGTTCATCGGCATCCCGCATATTTACGATGTGCTTTCGCAGAGGGGTATGCCGTTCTGGCTCAGGATGCTCCTTCGCGTGCGGGTGTGCATCTCCGGGTCCGCCCCCCTCTCCGAACAGACATTGAAAAGATTCGAGCAGCGCATACGGATCCCCCTGCTGGAGGGGTACGGCCTCTCCGAGACCTCGCCGGTGGTTTCCATCAACCCCCTCGATGGCATTCGCAAGCCCGGCTCCGTGGGGAGGCCGATCCCCGGGGTGGAGGTCCGCATCGTGTCCGGCGAGGGTGAGGAGCTCCCCCTCGGCAGGATAGGGGAGATAGCCGTGCGCGGGCCGAACGTCATGAAGGGCTATCTCAACCGTCCGCGGGAGACGAAGGAGACG
Organism: Candidatus Auribacterota bacterium; assembly: GCA_026391995.1. Lineage (GTDB taxonomy): Bacteria > Auribacterota > Tritonobacteria > UBA1439 > UBA1439 > JAPLCW01. The sequence continues at coordinate 1,204 of JAPLCY010000102.1, read as the reverse complement.
GTCCGTGATGGATGGCTTCTCACCGGAGATATCGGCAGGATCGACGAGGACGGCTACATCTATATCCTTGACCGGAAAAAGGACATGATTCTATTTCACGGAATGAACGTCTACCCGCGGGAGGTCGAGGAGGTGTTGTACGGGCACCCCGCCGTTGCGGAGGCCGCGGTGGTGGGGGCGCCGGACCGACACAGGGGAGAGTTGCCGGTGGCCGTGATCTCGCTCAAGGAGGGCTGCCGGGCGGAGGCCTCTGAAATCACTGAGTATTGCAAGGGATCGCTCGCCCCCTATAAGATTCCCCACCGCATCGTATTTGTCGACAGGCTCCCCAGGACCGCCACCGGGAAAATCCTCAAACGGGAGCTTAAAAAATATGTTGGAGATTTGACAACTGATTTTAAAAGTGCTACATTGTGAGTGAGCGGTAGATGAGAAGACGCGGCGATTTGATTATCACCCTGTGTAGCTGAGGGGGTACTATATATTTGATTGTCGACTAGCAGGATGTACATGGTTTTGTTATCCTGTCATCGAGAGGTGGCTTAGGTTCTGACTTTGTAGGTTATTGCACAGGCAAGGAGAATACCATGACGTCTACCAAGCGCAGGAAGATATCCGCGGCGGAGCGTCGCCGTTCCCCACGGGTGGCGGTGAAGCTCCCCGTGAAGATCAGGAACGATAAGGGGGTCGTCGAGGCGCAGACAAGGAACATCAGCATCTCCGGCGCCTACTGCACCGTCGACCAGTTTATCCCGATCAATACCAAGCTCGACGTCACGCTCATGGTGCCGGAGAAAGAGAAGAGCGGGCACAAGTGCCTGAAGAAAATGACATGCCACGGGATAGTTGTCCGCAACCAGCCTGAGGCGGTCAAGAAAGATCATCACAGCTACGGCCTCGCCATATTCTTCACCGACTTTTCCAGAGGCGACCAGGACGATCTTTCGAGCTATGTGATCAGGAGCCTCCCCCCTGAGGAGCAGGAGCAGCTTTCGAAGAGGAATGACCAGCCAGTGCGCTATGACCCGGGGAAGATCTTCTCGAGGACCGATGTGGGAGACCGTGGTTTCAGCATCAGTTCCGCCAATTTCCGGGTGCTCGGCGAGCAGATCAACTTGAGCAAGAACGGGATATGCTGCCAGACGGACCGCCAGATTCCGCTTTTCAGGGAGATTGCCGTCAACCTCGTCCTGCCGCCGCGCCG
>JAPLCY010000144.1 GCA_026391995.1 Candidatus Auribacterota bacterium | reverse complement strand
GAGAACGATCTGGGCGGCGTCGCCGTGATCTTCGGCGGGCGGCGCCCCGCGCTTTTCCTGAACCGCGAACTGGGGCGCCTGTTGAAACGCCCCTTCGTCCCCCCGCGCTGTTTTTCCATGGACGATTTCGTGCGCCATCTCATGGACGGTGACACGTCCTGCCGGCCCGTGTCGGGGCTCGACGCATGCCACCTGATCTACGGGATCGCCCGGTCGCACGCCCCCGCCCTCCTCGCGGGGCGCGAATCGTTCTCCCGGTTCCTGCCGTGGGCGCGGGAGATCGCTTCACTCATCGATCAGCTCGATCTCGAGGAGGTGACGGATGACGCGCTGAGGGGCGTCCGGCTCAACGCGGAGATCGGCTACGAGGTCCCCGCGAGCGTGAACGCGCTCATCGCGCATCTCAGCGTCCTGAGACGGGAGTATCACCGCGCCCTCCGCGAGCGGGGGGAGTGCTCGCGCGGCCTCCTCTACAGCCTCGCGCGCGCGAAGGCCGATGGACTTGACCTCCCCGAGTTCGAGCGGCTCATCTTCTGCAACCTCTTCTACCTGCATGCCGCGGAGGAGAAAATCATACGCGTCCTCCATGACCGGGATCGCGCCACGCTCATCTTCCAGCGGGACGAGGGGCACTGGCCGGTGTTCCAGCGGCTCTCCCGCGCCTTCGCCGCCCCCCTCGCGCCGCCTCCCCGCCCCGCAGGGCGGCGGGTCGCCCGCCTCACCCTCTGCTCCGGCGCCGACACATCCATACAGGTCGGCATGGTGCGGGAGATCGTGTCGCGCCTTCGCGACCCGGGGCGCGCCGTTGTGGTCCTCCCCGACGCGACCGGCGTCATCCCCCTCGTGACCGAAATCGCCGCGATCGTGCCGGAGTGCAACCTGTCGATGGGCTACCCGGTCACCAGGAGCGTGATCTACAGCCTGTTCGAGCATATCGCCGCGGCTCACGACGGAATGCGCGACGGCGCATACTATGTGCGGGACTATCTCAGGGTATTCACCCATCCCCTCGTGAAGAATCTGAGCCTCGTCCTCGAGCCGGCGGTCACCAGGGTGATCGTGCACAAGGTGGAGGAGGTGCTGCGCGGGGAGGTGGCGACGCCGCTGGGCGGCAGCTTGTTCGTGAAACCGGCGGAGATCGAATGCCTCGATGAACTCTACCGGGCCGCCGCCCTCACGCTCCAGGGGATGGGGATAGCCCTTGTGACGGAGGAGCTCCCCGGTCTTCTCGCCGCGCTGCACCGGGAGCTGCTGGGGCGGTGGGAGCGGGTTTCGACTGCTGCTGAGTTCGCCGGAGCAGTGGAGCAATTGCTCGATCTCCTGCTCGCGAAGGGGGGCGCGCGGCAGCACGCGCTCAATTTGAGGGTGCTCGATCGCGTCTTCGCGGTGGCCGCCGAGTTGCGCCGCGCCTCGTTCAGCGGCGACCGGCTTGAGCTGGGGGAACTTTTCAGGATATTTATGGACGCGCTGAGGGGGGAGAAGGTTTCCTTCAGCGGGTCGCCGCTGAAGGGTCTCCAGGTACTGGGGCTCCTGGAGACCAGGGCCCTCAACTTTGACCATGTGATCGTCATGGACGTCAACGAATCGGTGTTGCCGCGGGTGCGGGCGTGCGAGCCGCTCATCCCGCGGCAGGTGCTGGTGAGCCTCGGTCTGAATCGCATGGAGACCGAGGAGGAGATCCAGCGCTACCATTTCATGCGCCTGATCGCCCACGCGTCCGAAGTCTCGCTCGTCTACAATGACAGCACGGAAACCGAGCGCAGCCGCTTCATCGAGGAGCTCCTCTGGGAGGCGGAGCGGCGGGAGGGGCGCACCGGCGTGGTGCCCGTGCGCAAGGGGATATACAGGACGGAGCTGCCGGGGAGGGGGGAGCCGGTCCCGAAACGGTCCGAGACGGTCGCGCTGCTTTCCGGGTTCACCTTTTCCCCGTCAAGCGTCAACACCTACCTCGAGTGCCCGCTCAGGTTCTACTACCGCTACGTCCTGAGGCTCCGTGAACGCGAGGAACTCGGAGACGAGATTGACGGGGCCGAGGTGGGGATCTTCATCCACCGCGTCCTCCATGACGTATTCGCTCCCTGCCGCGGGATGCGGCCCTCCATTGATCGCGAGTTTCGTGATCGTTTCTTCCCAGCTACCCGTTCCGTTGCCGCGTCGACCGCGTGGATATGCTCGATGACGGGAGCCTGCTGGTGATCGATTACAAGACCGGGGGCACCGATCTCAGGCCGCGGAGCGCGGCCCCCTCTCCCGGGGACTGTTCCCGTTCCACCCTCAAGGGCCTGGTGCGCTCGTTCCAGCTCCCCCTCTATCTCCGCTGCGCGACGGAGCGGTGGCCGGCAGCGGAGGCTCGGGCCGCGCTCTACAGCATACGGGACTGCGAGCTCGCGGAGTACCCGCGGAGGAAGGACGGCGACAGCGGCCATGCGCATATGGCTGCCTGCATCTCCGCCCTGGGCACATTGTGCGACGAGATCACGGATCCCGCGGTGCCGTTCGAGGCCGATGACGATGATCCGCGGCGGTGCGCCCGTTGCGAATTCCGGAATATGTGCAGGTGAGGGGGCAGGGGATGCGCGACAGGGCGGGGCCGTCGCCGTACTCTTTCTCTGAGAGGGGGGATGTTTAAATACCTTGCAGGTGACACTCCGTGACCGAGACATTACCAAAAATTGCGGATTGATTTAACCCCTGGGCTCCATTACTATGTAGCCTGCGATAGACAAAAGAACAAGGAGATTGCATGAAAAAGCTGATTCCCCTGGTGGTCATTGCCGCGCTGCTGGTCGCGGGATATTTCCTGGTGGCCCGGCGCCCGGCGCCGCTCCCGTGCGCGGGGATGCTCCCCGCGGGCGCGATCGGCTACATCGGATTGAACAATGGCCGGACGATCGTTGCCGACATCACCGCCTCTGGCGTATGGAAGGGGCTTGCCGGGGTCGAGAGCCTGAACGGTCTGATTCGCGAGCCCGTCCGGAAAGCGGTGGCGGCGGGTGTCCCGTCGTCGCTCGTGACGCTCGGGGAGCTCCTCGGTTCGGAGGCGGCCGCCGCGGCGTATGACGAGAAGAGCCGTTTCGGGAATTCGGGCATCGCCGTGGTACGATCGACCGCAGCGGCGGAGCGGCTCAAGAGTCTCGCGACTAGGACATACCTCGCATCCCCTGCGGGCAGCTTCGCGGGGAGGGATCTCTATACCTGTCGCATCCCTGCGCTGAGCGGTTGGGAAGCGGCATGCGCCTTCGGTCCCGGGGACGCGGTCATGGCGATCGCCAGGTCGGGCGCGATGGAACTGGTGCGGGCGTCCCTCGACCTGGCGGAGAAGAAAGGCGGCGTCAGCCTGAGCGGCGACCGCTCCTTCGTCGCCGGGATGGGGATGCAGCTTCGCGGGGCCGGCGGCCTCGCGGGTGCGGTGTACCTCGAAGGATTGGCGGTGCGGCAGGCCCTGGCGAAACTCACCGCTGTCGCCGCCGCGATGAAGGACACGGCTTCGCCCGCCTCCGCCGTCCTTGCCCGATTTCAACCTCCCCGGATCCCCGTCAGTTCATGGAGCGGATATCTCTACCGCGGGGACGGGTTCGCGCTGTCGGTGCGCACGCGAACAGATCCGGCCGCCGCGACCATGGTGAATCTGTTCAACGGGAAGCCGGGGCGGATACGCGCTCTCGGCATGGTGCCCGAAGGCACGGTGTTTCTCAGCGCACGCCGTCTTGGCGATCTGGGCGCGGTATGGGATGCCTATGCCGCGCAACCGGAGGTGCAGCCGGCGATGCGCCTGATCCAGCGTTTTGAGAAGGCGTGCGGCGTGAACGTGCGGCGCGACGTCCTTCCGTGGCTCGGCGACGAGGGCGCGATCCTTCTCTCCGATGTCCAGCTCGGGGGTCTTTTCCCGATCGTCAAGGCCCAGCTTATTCTCGCGACAAGGGATCCCGCGGCGGCGGGGCGGACGGCCTTGTCCGTCATGGAGCGCTATGCCCGGCGCTCGGCGGCCTCCGGGCAGAGTGAGGCGTGGGCTTTTTTGAGGCCGCAGCTGAAGGAGGATGCGTATCGGGGGACGGCAATCCATACCCTCACGTTCCCCATCCCCGGGCTGGCGCCCTCCTATGCCCTCATTGACAACCACCTTGTCATCGGCAGCGACGCGGCCTCGGTCCAGGCAATCATCGATGCCGGAAAGGGGAACAAAAAACCGTTGAGCGCCGATCCCACATTCGCCGCCCTCGACGCCCCGCTGCCGCGAGCGCTCACCCATCTGAGTTACCTCGATACCGGGCGGGCGCTGGCGCTGGGGGAGGGGGTCGGGAAGTGGCTCCTCTCCCTGAAGAAGATCACCATCCCGACCGAGGATACGGACCGGCTCGGCAGGTTCCGGCGGTATGAGACCGAGCTCCCCCGCGTGGTAGCCGCCCTCAAGCCCGTGCGCGGGGCGATCGCGGCGGGCAGCAGTAAGGGGGACCTGACGGACCAGATCCTGATCGTGCGGATCAAGGAGCGCTGAAACCCAAAATATGGAAAACCAAAATATGGTTGCGGCGGCCCCGCTTCTCGGCTAGAATGGTTCGGTCCAAAGTCGTCCACAAGGAACGGAAATGTTTGGTTACCTCCTCGGCCTTTTCTCAAACGATATGGGTATCGACCTCGGCACGGCGAATACCCTTGTGTATGTCAAGGGCCAGGGGATCGTCCTCATGGAGCCATCCGTGGTGGCGATTCAGGACGGCACGAACAACGTGCTGGCCGTGGGAGAAGAGGCGAAAAAGATGCTCGGGCGCACGCCTGGGAGCATCGTCGCCATCCGTCCTCTCAAGGACGGAGTGATAGCGGATTTCGATGTCACCGAGAGCATGCTGCGCTACTTCATCCGCAAGGTGCATAACCGCCGCACCCTTGTCGCCCCCCGCGTTGTCATCGCCGTGCCCTCCGGGATCACCGAGGTGGAGAAACGCGCCGTCAAGGACTCGGCCGAGCAGGCCGGCGCCCGCCAGGTGTACCTGATCGAGGAGCCGATGGCGGCCGCCATCGGCGTTGGCCTGCCCGTGCACGAGCCCGCCGCTAACATGATCATCGACATCGGGGGCGGGACGACGGAGGTGGCGATCATCTCCCTGGCGGGGATCGTCTTCGCGAAGAGCGTGCGCGTCGGCGGCGACGAGATGGACGAGGCGATCATCCAGTACCTCAAGCGGAACTACAATCTCATGGTGGGCGAGCGCACGGCGGAAGAGATAAAGATTTCAATCGGTTCGGCGTACCCGCTGCGCGAGGAGCTGTCGATGGAGGTGAAGGGGAGAGACCTCATCGCGGGACTTCCCAAGACCCTCAGGATCACCTCAGAGGAGGTGCGCGAGGCGCTCTCGGAATCGGTCTCCACGATCGTGGAGGCGGTCAGGATCACCCTCGAGCGCTGCCCTCCGGAGCTCTCCGCGGACCTCGTGGATCGCGGCCTCATCATGACGGGGGGCGGGTCGCTGCTCAGGGGGTTCAACAGGCTCATCTCGGACGAAACCGGCCTCCCGGTGCACGTGGCCGACGATCCGCTCAGCACCGTGGCGCTCGGGACCGGAAAGGTCCTCGACGAGCTCTACTTCCTCCAGAAACTGATCCCCACCCAGCGTCGGAAGGCGTAACCCCTCACGATGCGTGGCCGAGTGGCGGCACTTGCGTTGGTGACGGCGGCGGCCGTGATCATCTCCCTCGCCATGCCGGCGGCGGTCGCCTCGCGCCTTCGACTCTCTAT
>JAPLCY010000132.1 GCA_026391995.1 Candidatus Auribacterota bacterium | reverse complement strand
CGTTTCGAGGGCCGAGGCGGCGCTCCAGCCGCTCTCCGCACTCCTGCTCACGCGCGAAAATGAGTTCGACACCCCGCACCAGACATCGGTGGTATCGGGAGTGAATTCGCGGGTTTTGAAATAGTCAATTGCCGCCTGGAGTTCGGCATGCCCGGCGAGGTTGTAGTCGTCGCAGCCGATGGTGACGGCAAGGAACGAGTAGGTGGCGGTGATGCTGTCGCCGATCTTGCTGAAGGTATCTGGATGGTTCCCCGTCGCCTGCCCGCGCAGATATACTTCGCGTAGCCGTGCCTTCATGGCCGCATCAATGAGCGGTATGACGGGAGGCTGATCCGCGGATGCACGGGACGGCGTCGCGGCCGGACGCATGGCGACAAGCACGGCGCCGACGAACGCCAAGGCGAGCATCATCCAGAGCACGCACTTCATACTGTCCCTTTCACCGGCCGCGTGCTACCGGTCGATGACCAGCTCGATGCGAGTAGATGACAGAATCGTATTGCCTCTGTTTACCGTTTGCTCGTTACGTGTTGCTGCGCCTCCGCACAGGCTGTACTCGGGTTCCTTTTAATCAACTTCGATACTATCGAAATATTTTCCTCTTTTGTTTTTTCATTCGCCCTCAGAGTCTTGAGCCAATTCGTCTCAAGTTCTTGCAGGCTGATCCCGAACACGTCCTGCCATGGCCGATCCTTCTCATGGGAGAGCCGTTGGAACTGCTTTATCTTGTTGATTCCGTAGGTCTGAAACAGATAGTTGCCGAAGGACCCTGTTTCGGCATAGGCCTTGTGTTGTTTGGCTTTGTCGTGAATCGAGAGCCTGCCGCCGCCCGCGTCCTTCATACCCCATGACTCATGATCCGGTCCCAATTCATTCAGAGGGATGTATGATTTTGTTTTCAAGAGAGCCAATACCCAGTCGTCACTGCTGAATCCACACATGGGGAAAGTTAATGGATTGCCAACTTGCGCCTCTGTAAGAATACCCATCATGTTGCGAATCAATTTATCCTTTTGGGGAAATACGGCACTCGTAAGCTTGTGTGCCATCATTTGCGGTGCTCCATCAGTGCCGAAAACCCGAACGACGCGTATTCTTTGATCTCCCTTCTTGTCCCAATAAAAAACACTCGAGTAGACATCCCTGCGCGGTACATCAAAAACCACCCTTATCTTTCCAAATCGTGCTATTCCGGGATCAGCAGACCAGAATGCAAGGATTCTACTCAGTGTTTCCTGCGCCTGGTCTGCTAATCGTTTTAGTTGCTCATCTGAAAGATTGCCCGTGGCGTCACTCACTATAAGGTGAGAGGTTTCCAATGTCTTATCAGATGCCGAAGACAAGGCAGGTGTTAATAGTACGGCCATACACATTGATAAAACTATCGTTATGCTCATGATCGCTCCCGTCCCCTATCCAATTTGCCATCGTCTCTAATCTTAAATGTCTTGTGCCTGACGTCATCAATCAGCCGCCGGCTCTGTCGGTCGGCTGCATTGCCTGGTTATGTGCTTTATTTTCTAAGTCCATTCTCTTCCCTGACAGATACGCGTCAACAATTCCGATCGCCCAACAACACAATATCAACGCCGATGATATTTTCATTATTCCATTGTATGGGCTTATAGAGAACTTGGTAGCCTCATGTAAAATTGTTGTCACGTCATATTCGCCACCACTTGACTCAATATTGGTAAGAATTGTTTCTATTTGCTTTGATGTAGTAAGTATAATTACTGATAAATTTACTGTGACGATACCGATTAGCGCAAGTCCTCTCAAATAGTGTTTCTGAACAATCTGACCCATGCCTGGGTATACAAGGCCCGAAAGACAAGCACCTTTCAATGAGTTATTCATGTTTCATCAGTAGTTCTGTGTATTTATTGCACATAACGACGGAATTGAGCGGCGATCCCGCTTAGCGGGACGCGGGAATGCGCGAGCGACAACCCGCATCCGCCTGCATGCGCTTGTTCGGCTAATCAGTCTCTTTTTGAATTAAGGATCTTCCAGGCTTCTAACTTTTCCGGACGATCAAAGAATATGTTTTTACTTGTTGCAGCAAGAGGTATCCCTAATATGAGATTGCACGGATTTAATAATCCCAATTTCAGTGCTGCCACTCCGATTTTCTGCATCATTCGATTATCAACGTTATGATCCATAGCAGTCTTAATAGCAGAACCTGCTGCAATACTTAAATCCATGATCCTAAACATACAAAAGGGACCTGGAAAATCGCCTTCGTTCGTTGAAAGAGGATTTTGCTTAAGCATTTCAGAACAAGCTGAAAAACCACACCCTCCGCAATTAATGCCAACTACCTTACGACCTTGGATTCCTATGAGAAACAAGAGGGCTGAGGACTCAACAGATTTTGCATCACTCATCCAATCCATCCGTATTGCAGCGCCTCTGTCCTTGCTTGATTTGGAAATGGCTTTTTCTTTTGACTCACCTATTTCTTGCATTATTCTAGAAATATTATTTTTTTCTTCACCTGTTGTGAGTTTTGATTGAATCCAATCTGCCCCACCGGCTTTTGGGGCCGTACAAACAGACACAGCCATCAGATTAGCGACAATCTTCAAACCTTCTAGAACGGGTGTATTCATATTTATCCTCGCAATCTGTAGATAGAGCCAACGATGGAATTAAGCGGCAGTCCCGCCCTGCGGGAGTGTCCGCTCGAATGGCTTGTTCGCTCAGAGGTGGTCTTTAAATTCTTCACGGGTAATTTCGCAGTCGCGAAATATCTGGGCGAGGAGCCCTCGACCGATTGTTTCTTTTCGATGAACCGGCACTACAGTACACCGCCCGTCAGGATGCCGAGGGAAATGATGGCTACCCTTGATACGGATGACTTCAAAACCGAGTCGCTGTAGCGCCTTAATGAGCTGGCCTCCTGCGATTGCAGGAATTCTACTCATATTCTTACTGCCACGCGCTGTACGCCGACAAACTCATTTGATATCGGCTTTTCAACCTCTAAACATAGCTCAATGGCTTCGCGAACACGCTTCATCAACACATCCAGCGACTTGGCTTGCGTGTGGCAGCCCCTAAGCGCGGGGACGCTGGCGACGAAGTAGCCGTCTCCATCTTTTTCGATAACAACGTTGAACTCCTGGATCATTTCAAGATCCTCCAACACTTATGATACTACAAAAGTACGGTTATTTCATTCCATTTTTTGAGCGAACGACGGAATTGAGCGGTGCCCGCTCGAACGACTTGTTCGCGCCGCTAGGCGCGGCAAGTTATGATAGCTGTTGTTCGGCCGCGCCATTTTTAGTACGCTCACACCATGCAAAAGGACGATCAGATGCAAATGAAGCCTGACCTGGTCTATTCGGTCCTGTGCGACGACGTGCGCCAGGAGGTAAACGGCAAGTTTATCTTTATCGGGGTCTTCCAGACCCTATGGGCCCAGCGATTCCCGGCCGTGTATCATCGGATATGCATCGCCAACGCATGGTATAACGGGATCGGCGAGTTCAGCGCGCGTTCGGTGATCATTGCGCCGGACAAGAAGACCATGATAATCGAGAGCGTCCCGGTGAAGATCTCGCTCACCGAGGTGAACAAGGGCTCCATCGTGGTGAACTTTTTCCAGAACGTCCGCTTCACCGGGCCTGGCATTTACTGGGTGGAGCTCAAACTGGGCGACATGCTTGTCACCCGCTACCCGTTCCGCGTACAGCAGGCCAGCCCGGTGCAGCAGCCCCCTCCCCATGCATGAGGAGCGGGGGATATTCCCGCCGGGATAATAGAGATGAGCGCGCAGATCGAACTAGCCGATGACCGGTGGTGTTTTGCCTGCGGCGAGAAAAACCCCATCGGTTTGAAACTCAGCTTTACTCTTGGCCCGGACAGGACCCTGCGGGCCGCCTTCACCTTCGGCAAAGAGCACCAGGGGTACGCCGGTATCGTGCACGGCGGCCTCGTGGGGCTGATCCTCGACGAGGTCATGCTCAACCTCGCCTGGCGTCTCGGCCATCACGCGGTGACCGCGGGGCTCGAGCTGCGGTACAGGAAGCCGGTCCGCGTGGGGGAGAGGATATTTTTCGCGGGACGGATCACCGGGGAGAAGGGGCGGCTGCTCACCGCGGAGGCCGACGCGCGCGACGGGGAAGGAGCGGTCGTCGCCACCGCCACGGCGAAGTGCCTGGTGATGAAATGAGAAGGGGTGCGTGTGAAAATAGCCCTCGCGCAGGTCAATCCGACGGTCGGTGATTTCAAGGGCAATCTCGCCAAGATCCTCTCGTTCACGAAGCAGGCCGAGCGCCGCAGCTCCGATCTCTGCATCTTTCCCGAAATGGCGATCACCGGCTATCCGGCCCGCGACCTGCTCCTCAACCGCGACTTTATCGATGACAATCTTAAAACCCTCGATCGCCTCGCTGGTCGGGTCGGCCGGATGGCGGTCATCGTGGGATACGCCGCGCGCAGCAGTTCGACCACCGGCAAGGGGCTCTTCAACGCCGGGGCCTTCATCCGTGAGGGGAAGGTCAGGAAGGTGTTTCACAAGATGCTGCTGCCGGCCTATGATGTGTTCGACGAGGACCGCTACTTTGATCCCGCCGACCATGTGACGACGGCTTCGCTCAAGGGGACGCGGCTGGGGTTGAGCATCTGCGAGGATATATGGAACGACCCCGCTCTCTGGAAGCAGAGGTTCTACACGGTCGACCCGGTCGAGCTGCTGGCCCGCGAGGGGGCGGAACTCCTCGTGACGATCTCGGCATCCCCGTTCACGATCGGTCGCAGGTCAATGCGGCGGTCCATCCTGAAGAACATCGCCGCCAAATACCAGATGCCGGTGGTCTATGTCAACCAGGTGGGGGGGAACGACCAGCTTGTGTTCGACGGGTGCAGCCTCGCCGTGAACCGCGATGGCGAGCTGCTCGCCGCGGGCCGGGCGTTCGGGGAGGATTTGATTATTGTCGACACCGGCGCGGCACCGTTGCGCGGGCCATGGGTCGAGGAGCCGCTCCAGGAAACGGTGTATGACACCCTCGCTCTGGGGGTGCGCGATTATGCCCGGAAGTGCGGCTTCAGGGCGGCCGTCATCGGCCTGAGCGGCGGCATTACTCTGCGGTTACCGCGTGCATCGCCGTGAGTGCGCTGGGCTCAAGGAATGTCCACGGCGTGGCCATGCCGTCGCCGTACTCCTCCCCGGCGAGCCTCCGCGACGCGCGGGCGCTGGCGGCCAATCTCGGGATCAAGCTCTCCGTTGTTCCCATCGCGCCGTTGTACCGTGTGTATCTCGCCACCCTCACGCCACACTTTTGCCGTCGCCGGCCGGATGAGACGGAGGAGAACATCCAGGCCCGTATCCGCGGAAATATTTTGATGGCCCTCTCGAACAAGTTCGGCTGCCTCGTCCTTTCCACGGGGAACAAGTCCGAGCTCGCCGTGGGGTATTGTACGCTCTACGGCGACATGTCGGGGGGGCTCGCCGCCCTTTCGGATGTCCCCAAGACGCTCGTCTACGCCCTTGCGCACTACATCAACCGCTCTCAAGAGATCATCCCCGCCCACTGCATCACGCGCGCACCGTCCGCCGAGTTGAAGCCCCGGCAGACCGACCAGGACAGCCTGCCCCCCTACGAGGTCCTCGACGCGATCCTTGCGCGTTACATAGAGAAGAGGGAAAAGCCGGAAACGATCATCGCCGCGGGATTCAATCGCAGGCTGGTGCGCGAGATTGTCAGGCGGGTGGAGCACAACGAGTACAAGCGGGAGCAGGCGCCCCCCGGACTCAAGATCACCTCAAAGGCGTTCGGCCTGGGACGGCGGATGCCGCTCGCGCAGAGGTATTACTAAAAACCACTGAGAACACCACACACACGTTACCCCGGTGTTCTCAGAGCCCCCGATGGTTCATTCAGTGCTTCTCACCGCGAATTGTGCCGTTGTGCGGATTATCCCTTCGCCAGCCTGCCGGCGAGTGTCCGGTGCCGCCGTGAGCGCGACGCATCATTCATGACCCGATAGGCCTGCGCGAGAAGGGTGTGGGCCTTGAGCTGTTCATCCGGATATTTTGTGGCCGAGCCGCGCAACGCCTCCTCCCCCCAGTGCGCTGCCTGCCGCGGTTTCTTCCGGGCGAGCGCCACCCCGCCACGGCCCAGGAGCGCCCGTGCGTTGCCCGGGTAGAGCTCGAGCACACGCGCCAGGGCGGCCTCAGCGAGGTCGAGACGGCGTGCCGTGATGCTCTTCTCCGCGAGCGTGATGAGGGCGGTATAGGTGTCCGGGCCCTTCTTGAGCGCGCAAGCGAGCGCCGCGTGGTGGCGCGCCGCCGTCGTGTCGCCGAGCTTTTTGCCTGCCCCGGCGAGCACCTCGTGGGCGTGGGCCTGCTCGAAGGCGAAATAGGGCGGTATGCGGGGAAGCGCTGCGCAGCAGCGTTCGCGCGCCCCATGTGCGTCGCCGCGGATGAGGGCGAGCTCGGCCGCGGCGATGGCCACGCGCGAGTTGTCCGGGTAGCGCTGGGCGAGCGATTTCAACTGCTCCCCGGCTTTGTCGGCGCGGTGCTGCTTGAGGGAGAGCTCGGCCAGGCTGATGGCGCCCTGGAAGGTGCCCTTGATTCTGGTGAAGCACTCCTCTGCGCGCCCGTGCTCGCCGGCCTCGAGATAGGTCCAGCCAAGGAGGCCGATGAGGTCGGCGTCGTCCTTCTTGAGATCGAGGGCCTTCCGGTAGCATTCCGCCGCGTCGCGCCACTTTCCAAGCTTGCCGTAGATCCTGCCCAGGTCCTTGCAGCGGCGGTAGTTCGGCCCGAACTTTTTGATCGCCTCGGCGAGGTTGCGCGCCCCGCGTTTAAAATCGCGCATCTTCTCGACGAGCAGGTAGTGGAGCCGGCTGTGGCTCTTTTCCTTCAGGGGACTGCCGCAGGGGATCCTCTCGTAGAGGGCCACGGCATCGCCGTGTTTTCCAGCATCCCGGTAAAGCCTTTCGAGCTTCTCGTAGGGGAGGGGGTCGTCGGGCCTGCGGGCGATGAGCCGGCGGTAGAGCGCGACGGCGGCCCGCGCATTCCCCGACTCATGGTATGTCCTGGCAAGATGCAGCGGCAGGTCCGGGTCGTCGGGGTGCCGGCGCAGCGCCGACCGCAGGACGTTCAGGGCTTCGCGGTACTGCCGGTCCTCGCAGAGCATGCGCGCGAGGGACTTGAATGCGGAGACGCGCTGATCAGGCGCCGCACCTTTCCCTGGCAACGGGGACATGTTTTCAACGGGGCGGCGCTGATGACCTGGAAACGCTCAAACGGGCGTCCACATTTCAGGCACTCATACTCATAGGTAGGCATAGGGTGTCATTCGTTCCGGATGCGCTGCGCCACACCGCAGGGGGGCGATCAGGCCTTGGGGGCCGCCTCCGGCTTCAGTCCGAGATAGATCAGCGTTCCCGCGACGCACCAGATGACGAATGGCAGGGACAGGATCGAAAGGTAGATCAGGAGCATTAAGAGCCCCCAGACCAATCCGCCGATACGGAAGGTGAACCGTACGCCCGCCGCCGGCCCCCCGGAGGCCACCGTGCCCTGGAGCATCGCCCTCAGCTCGGCGAGTGTCTCCTGCGTATAGAGCCAGCTCCTTGAGAAAATCTACCGAGGTCGCGATGGTGGTGTACTTGTCTCCCATGACGCGCATGGAGAGCGAGTCGTTCTGCGCCACCACCATATTGAGGAAGGCGAAGACCAGGAATACCACCACGAGCGTGGCGATCAGGTAGCCGATGAAGCGGAGGGCGTGCTCGCGCAGGAAGTCATTCAGCTCGCTCACCGGGCTCTGCTTGCCGGCCATGATGATCGAGGGCAGCAGCAGCGCGCCGCAGACGAGGATGATCTTTGCCGCGACCATGAGGGCGCTCAGGAAGAAGAGCGGTATGGCGAAAAACGGCCAGACAATTTCGCCGAGGAATGGGATTTTGCCGACCAAATCGACGACGGCATGGATGAGGGCGAGGATCAGGATGATCGCCACGATCTTGAGCGGCGCCATCACGAGGGCCGCGCAGGCCTTCCTAGCGGAACGGAGTGCGCCGCCGATATCTACGGCCGGAAGGCCGGCTACCTCGCCGACCGTCACGCGCGCAATGGCGCCCCAGCTGAAGAAGAGGATGAAGATGACCGCAATCCAGCCCGCAATCTCGACGAGCCATGGGAGGCGGTCCCCCAGGATCAATGCGCCGATCCCGTGGATTACGTGCCAGGCGATCACCAGGGCGAGTATCCCCAGTATCTGAATGGCGATTTTTTTTGCATTCAGCGAGAGGCCGAATATCCTCGAGAATGTCCTGATGCCCGCATCTAACTCACCCATGACGATTCCTCCTTTTTTGTTGCAGCGCAACTGTATGTTCCTGTATACACAATGGCGCGCAGTCGTGTCAAGCATAAACTCATTTTTTTGGACTATCCCCAGTTTTTTCAAATCGGGTCAAAAAGCATGGTTTGAATCTGTCCTTCACCTGAGAGGTTGGCGCGGAACTTTTGCACATATGTACCTGAGTATATCAGTGCCTCGGTGATATCTTATCTAATATGCTGCGGTGTAGGAGAGCGCATAACAAATATGTTGTCAATGGATACATGCTTGAATACTTGCCAACATATTCTAGATGTATCATATTTCATAGGAATGGATTAGGTAAGATGTCACCTATAATTACAAACTTATCGAAGTTGCTTTTTTGCAAACGCGCCGAATCGGAGGGCGAGGGTCGGCAGCACCAGGAGGTTGAGAAGGGTGGACGTGGCGAGACCGCCCAGGATCACTATCGCCATGGGGCCCTCGATCTCATGTCCCGGCGCCCCGCTGCTGAGTGCAATAGGTAAAATGCCCATCCCCGTAACCAGGGCGGTCATGAGAATGGGAGTAAGCCGCTCAGAGGCGCCGCGGAGGGCCGCTTCCAGGCCCCAGCTCATCCCTTCAAGAGAGACCAGATGCTCATAATGCGAGATCATCATGATCGAGTTGCGCAGCGTGATCCCGAAGAGCGTCACAAAGCCGACCAGCGAGCCGATTGACAAGCCGTTGCCTGACAGCAGAAGAGCAAGCACCCCCCCCACAAAGGAGAAAGGAAGATTTGCCAGGATGAGGGCGAGGTTGCGGGGGCTGGCGAACATGATGGAGAGCAGCAGGACAATCCCTACGCCCACCAGCAGCGAGTGCATTATGAGGTCGCGCCTCGAAGCCGCCTCCGCCTCCGCCGTGCCCGTGAACTCGATATAGGTCCCCGCAGGCATCTTAACGACGGCGGCAATTCTCTTCTTCGCTTCATCGACGAAGGAATGCACATCCCTCCCGGAGACGTTGCAGGTCACGGCCTGCACGCGCCGGGCGGCGTCATGCTGAATCACATAGCGCCCGGACGTCTCCCGGATATCCGCAAGCTGGCTCAGTCGGACAAAGCTGCCGGTCGGGCTGCGGAGGGGCAGGTTACTTACCTTGGCGATGTTGTTCCGGTCACGCGGGTCAAGGATAACTGAGACGTCGAAGACCCGATTCCCGGTATATATCTGGCCTACGGTCGCCCCTTGGTAGGCCATCTGGATGACGTCCAGGACATCCACGGGATCGAATCCCCAGTGCGTGACATCCTCATGCCGGAGACGGATGGAGAGCTGGGGGGTTCCCGGCGGAGACTGAGCCTGGACATCGGCGGCGCCCCGAATGGCGCCAAGCTCTTTCACTATTTCCTTTACCTTCCCATCCAGCACTGAAAAATCATCCCCGAAAATATTGACCACCACAGCGGCAGTATATCCAGAGAGGGTCTCCTCGATGCGCTCGGTGAGAAAAGTGTTCACCACGAAATTTACTCCTACAAACTCCGAGAGCACCTTCCGTATCTCATCCTGGGCGGATTCCGCCTGTCCGGCACTTAGCTGTTTCAAATCCACCTCAAGCTCGCTTGAATGAGTCCCGAAGATATCGTCCGCCTCCGCCCTGCCGATGCGCTGGGCGACCGTCGCCACGGAGGGGCTTTTGAGGAGCCCGAGAGTCGCCTGCCTTCCTATTCGAAGTGACTGTTCGATTGAAGTCCCAGGGGCGGCGGTCATGTGGACCAGGAAATGTCCTTCTCTGAGCTCGGGGAGGAACTCACCCTTCAGGGAAAACAGCCCCGCGGCGCCTATGATCGAACCGACTCCCACAGTCCAGACGACCGCTCGCGGCGAGCGTTCGACACGGAGAAGGAGGGCGCGATACCTCTCTTTTGACCAGCGGACCAAGGGAGGCTCTCTACGTTCCAGCTCGTGGCTCCCCAGCAGGAGGTAGCACATGACAGGGGTAACGGTGAGGGCGACAAGCAGGGAGGAGAGTATCGCGAGGATATACGCGATACCGAGCGGGGAGAAGAGCCGCCCCGCCAGGCCGGACATCGTGAGCACGGGAATGAAGACAAGCGCCACCGCGAATGTCGCGTACACGACCGACCCTTGCATCTCAAGGGACGCGTCAAATATTACATGAAAGACAGGCCGCGGGTTGGCCAGATGGCGGTTCTCTCTCAGCCTCCTCAGGGTGTTCTCCACGTTGATAACAGCATCGTCCACCACCACACCTATAGCGATGGCCAGACCTCCCAGCGTCATGATATTCAGGCTGAGACCGTAATATTCAAGCACCGTCACCGCGGTCAGGAGTGACAAGGGGATGGCCACGACCGAGATGGACGCGGTCCGCAGGTTGGCCAGGAAGAGGAACAACACCGCAACGACGAGGGCCGCGCCGAGGAAGATGGAGATTTTTAGCCGGTGCATCGCCGTCTCAATGAAATTAGCGGCGCGGAAGAGCTTCGGATGAATGGCAACATCCTGCGCGCGAAGCATGGGGAGCAACTCTTCCAGAGAAGACTCAACTCCTTTTGTTACATCAAGGGTATTGGCGCCGTACTGTACCCATATATTGAGAATCACGATGGGAGGAGCAGGGGCTTCGGTGACGCGGGCGACGTCGCCCAGGGTGATGTTTATCAGCGCGCCCGAATCCTTGCCCCCCACAAGCGCGCACTTTGCAAGCTGGTCCGCGTCGAGCGACTGGCCTTCGGTTTGAAGGATAATATGCTGGTTGGGTGTATCAATGAAGCCGGCCCCCCTCACGCCCGTGGCTTTGTGCGCGGCCAGCACCAGATCGTCCATGCTCAGGTTGTACAGCTTCAGTCGATCGAGGAGAGGCTGGATCTGGAATTGTTTCACGTCGCCGCCGAATACGGCTACCTTGGCGACGCCGGGGACCGCCAGGATGCGCTGTTTGACGGTCCAATCGGCCAACGTCCTGAGATCCATCAGCGAGCGCGTCTCCGAGGTCAACCCGATCGTCAGCAGGTCTCCCGTGGACGAAGTCAGCGGAACCATCGCCGGGGCGGGGATCCCTTCCGGCAGTTTCCCCACAAGGGTCGTCAGACGTTCGGCAATCACCTGGCGATTCAGGTAGATATCGCTTCGGGGGGAAAAGTACATCGTAATCACCGAGAGCCCCTGAATCGAATCCGACCGCAGCGATTCGAGCCCCGGCACGCCGTTGACGGCGTTTTCGATCGGCTGTGTCACCAGGGCCTCCACCTGCTCCGGGGCCAGCCCCGGTGCCATCGTCTGTACGGCGATCTGCGGCGTCGCGAACTCAGGGAAGACGTCGTACTTCGCCCTGGACAGGGTATAGACGCAATAGCCGAGCCAGACGCAGGCGAGCGCGATGATCACTCCCCTGAATCGGAGTGAAAACCTGACTATGCTATTTATTACACCGCTATGCACCGTTTCCATTTATTCCGATCATGCATTTATCCCGACTCCCAGAAAACCGCGGGCTTGCCCGTGCCTGCCTGCCGGCAGGCAGGGATGAATGGGCAGCTGGGTTTCCCGAGGTTACGCTCGGGACGCAAGCGGGACGGAAGCCCGTAGTCAGTTTAGGAACCACGCGCTTGCGCGTGGGGCTCCATAAAGTGCGGACTTTTCCCTTCTCGTCGTAGCGCACCCTGAAGGGTGCGCTACGGATGCTGGGGAAGTACACACTTTTGCTTACCGCATCTTTATTCCGCTATTTCAATGAGTGAGTACTGCGAGAGAAACTCCTCCGACAGGAGAAGCTGCGCCCCCTCGATCACGACGCGCTCCCCCGGCTCGAAACCACTCGACGCAAACCACCCTCCGTTGGGGGCGGGTTCCCCGCTCACCGCGCGTCGGGAGAATTTATTTTTATCTTTTTCCAGATACGCCCATGCCCTGCCTTCCGACCAGACGACCGCCGATTCGGGGATGAAAACGCCCGGCTTTTCCTGACCGGCCGGCAGATGCACGGATACCGTCATTCCGGGGACCAGGCCGGATGCGGATGCCGGAGCCAGATAAAAAAAGCTCGCCGAGCCGGACATGGGGTTGATGAGCGGGACGGGGGAGATCAGCTCCAGCGGAACGGTCGTATCCCCGGCGACGTTGATCCCGGCCGGCGTGAGCGGCATGGGCGAAAGCTGTCCGGCGGGCGCGGCAATCTCTATGATCACGTCCCTCCCTTCGACAAGGCTGTCGAGGCGCTGGCGGTGATCGCACATCCAGCTCACCACTCCCTTTCCCCACCGCGCGCGGGCCTCATGCCCGATGGCGCGGAGATGCTCTTCGGCGGCGCGCAGGCTGCCGTCCTGGAGGCGCAATTTGTCCTCGGCTGCAAGCAAATGCTTGCGGTCCGCCGCGCCATCACCTTCTCCGGCGCTTTTCACCCGTTGCAGGGCCTGTTGCGAAGAGTCGAGGATCAGGCGGGCGTTTTCCAGCTCCGCAAAGCATTTTTGATGGCGGTCGCGCAGCTCGCGAAGCGACCGCGGATCCATGACAATCCCGTAGATGCTGCGGTCATTGCCATGCGCTCCGGAAACCGGCGTTCCCACGACGATCCCGCTCCTCATTCTTGTATCGCTGTCCATGGCGAGGACGCTCACACCGTTCTCGACGGAAACCATGGAAGACCTCCCGGCGGATACATCGGACTTTTCCTCCCGCGCGCTCCCCGACCGACGCCCGGACAGTCCGCGGATGAGAAGGACGGCAACAAGCGCCGACACGGCATATGCAGCTATTCTCCTCCGGTACGGTGTTCGCTCCATGCCTCACCATCTCCTTTTTCTGGGATTTGCCTCGAATCCCTGGGGTGAAGCGCCGGGCGGGAGGATGGGCTGCTGCACGGCGTCCTCCACCTGGGCCATCGCGCGCTGCATCTTGGTGAACGCGCCGAGCTCTGAAAGGGCGGCGGAGTCGAACTGCTGCCGCGCGTTTAAAAGCGCGACCCTCTGTACCTCCCCCCCCCTGGTCATCGTGAGGATGAAGTCGTACTGCCGTTCCTGTTCCCTGAGGGTTCCCCGCGCGGCCTCAAGCTCGCGGAGTCCGCTCGTGTATGCCGCGAGCGCCTGGTCAATTTCCCCGATGACCTGCGCCTGAAGGGCTGTGCATCTGGCCGCCTCCACCTCGAGGGCGGCGCGGGCTTCGGCCACGGGGCCCTGATTGCGGTCGAAGACCGGATGGGGCATGGCGGCTGCAATGCCCCACTTGTCCGAACCCTGGTCCCATTCGAAGCCAGGCCCCAGCTGGATGTCCGGATACCGCGCCGCGAGCTCCGTCTGCAACGCTGACTGGCTCGCGGCGTACTCGGATAGGGCGGCGAGAATATCCGGCCGGTTGCGCAGCGCGAGGCGCTGGATATCGCCACGGGACAGCTTCATCCCGGGATTCTCCGGAAAATCAAAGGACAGGGCGATGCCCTCCACGGCGGGAGAGGGGAGGCCGAGCGCTTGCGCGAGCTGAACGCGCGCGTCGGCAATCCGCTTCGCGCCGCTGGCAAGAGCGAGTCTGGATTCATTGAGAGAGACCCGCGACCGGGTCGCCTCGAGGGGGGAGAGCATGCCCGAGCTCATGCGCTGCTCGACTATTTTCCCGTTCTCCTCCTGGAGCGCCGCCAGCTGTTCCAGCAATTTCCCTGTCTGGGACGCCTCGTAGAGATTGATCATCGCTGCGCGGACCGAACTCCGCACATGCCATGCCGCGCCCAAGATGTTCTGGCGGGCGGCCTCGGAGAGGTGCGCGGCCTGGGCGATACGGTATCGCCGCTTTCCGAGCGCCTCGAGGGTGAACAGTAGAGTGGAATCGGAAACGGAAACCGGCTTGTC
>JAPLCY010000091.1 GCA_026391995.1 Candidatus Auribacterota bacterium | reverse complement strand
GTACATGGGGACTGGCCTGTAGCCGCGGCGACCCTCCCACCAGGGGAGGAGCTTCATCGTGTTGTCGATCCACTCTTGGACCACCCACTCGCGATCCTCGCGCAGCGCGCGCGCGATCAATTTATCCCAGACCGCCTGGCTTTGCTCCAACCCAATAGCGACCCCCTCGCCGCCGCAGTGGCGATTCGGTTTCATGACGAGGGTCGTCCTGTGCGTCCGCACGTATTCGGGGAGATCGACGCGGCGCCCGTGAGGCCCGGCGGTATGCCGTTCAGAAATGAGCCGCGTCCAGGGGATGTGGAGCCTGAGGAAGCGGCGCTGCGAAGCGGTGAAGAGAGGGGCGAACTCCTCGGAGCCGAAAACCTCCCACAGGCTCTTGTGGTCGAATTCTCCGCTCAGGCTCGAGACGACCTGGTTGCGCATGAACGCCGCCCTCAGCGCCGCGAGCCGTTTCCCCGACCGCTCTATCTCAAGGAAATCGCGTAGCTCGGCGTTCCTGTAGAGCACGTCAACGACCCTGCCGCGGTAGCGGACCTCGCCTCGGCGGAGGGTGAGTTCACGGGGATCGACGAGGTAGGTGGTCACCCCCCTCTTTCTGAAAAAGCGGGCGAGCGACGGCATTTCGGTGATCCCGACGTCCCAGCTCTTGTCTTCCACCAGCGCGACGGTCAGCCCCCTCCTGCCGAGGAGGCGTGCGTGCGCGGCGATCTTGCCGAGGATGATGAGCCGTGTGTCTTCATTGGGGGTGAACGGCGTTTCGGGGGATCGGCCGTAGAGGGCGCGGAATGTCGCGTCGGCCATGATCGATTCGGCCACCGGCGCGTACACCATCCCGCCGACGGCGACGGAATTGTTCTCGAAGAACATCGTCCTGCGCGCGGCATCGGGGGCGGCGAGGGGGACGTCGGCGTCCAGGCGATACACAATCGGCTGTCCCCTCCCGTGCGTGTGGCGCCAGCTCTCCCTGAGCCACGCGTCTTCTTCGGGGAGGAGGGGGAGCGCCCTCCTGATCGCGGGGTTCTGCAGGTAGAGCGGCACGATCCGCTTCACGATGCCAATGATCTCCATGCAGAGGCGGGAGAGGTAGCGGACCTGTTTCTCCGGGAGTGCCGCCGGAATGGGGACGAGCCGCATCGCCTCCTCGACCCCCCCGCGCTTCTGATAGGTGATCCCGCGGGCGAGGGAGAGGCGGTGGATCCGGTCCCGCAGGCGGCGCTGCCGGTCAGTATCCAGGGCGAGCAGGTCGCCCCGCATTTTCGAATCCACCGGGAGTTCGTCGTAGTGGCGCATGGCGGTCAGCAGACGGGGAACTTCCTCGTGTGGACGTAGGTGTATATGTAGAAGGTCATCAGCGACACGAGATTCACGAGCGCCTCATGGGAGCGCAGGGGGGGGGTGATGAGTGACAGGCGCGCAGCCCTGCGCGCAAAGCGGCGGTAGATCACCAGGACCTCCCGGCGTTCGACGCCGGCCCAGAAGGCGACCGTGTGTATGATGCGCTTTTCATTCTGCGCCATGAACCGCCCGGCGCTCGTCTTTTTCCCCGCGCGTTTCGCCGCGGGAAATACATGGGAGAGCACGTCGTCCATGTAGGCTGAGGCCTTCCGGCGGTGTTCCCCGGGCGAGGTCCCGTAGAACTCGAGAAGCGTGAAGGGCATCTCCTTGACCGGGCAATCCTCCGCGCCGCCCCTCACCAGCGGCGGGAGTGAGCCGATCTCCTTCATAAGCGTGTCGACGAGAAGGATCTTTCCGGCGGCCGCCGTTCCCGCATACTGTGTTCGCCAGCCGCTACGGGGGGCGAGCCACACGGCGAACGCTTCCGCGAAATCCTCGTCGGGATGCTTTTGCGCATAGTAGTGCTTGCCGTATATGACGTGTTCCCTGCTGAAGGGATTGGGGATGTAGTGGTCGACGTACGCCTTGTGGAACGGCCCGAATGTCTCCCGCCACGCCCTCCTCAGGTAAAGCCTGTAGGCGTAGCAGAGTGCGTGTCCGGCCTCGTGCCTGAGCAGGCGCAGCACGGTGGCGGGGTCCTCGACGTCGTAGCCCATCTCACGGTGCAGCCTCATGAGGTCGGGCCTGGCGAGATGGAACGGGATGCCGATGAGCGGCACCAGATCCGGGCATCCCCATCCATTGGACAGGTAGCAGCGAGGGTGGAACCGGATGCCTGCCGCATCGAGCTCATGGTACAGGGTCTTGATACACCGGGAGAGCGGCGGGGCCTTTATGTCCAGGGGGAGGCGGTTGAGTGGTGTGGCGAGCAAACGACTTCGATGTTTTTTCCAGTGCGCTCTCATAGAGGGGTGAATCGAGCCGTGCACTATGCTACCATAGGCCCGGTGTGGTTTCCCGTATTTTTACCTGAGGATGACACATGAAGAAGGTCCTGTTTCTGTGCAGGCGTAACTCCTGCCGGAGCCAGGTCGCCGAGGCGTTTGCCCGCCGGTTCGGCGCTGATTGTCTCGACACGCGCAGCGCAGGCATCGATCCCGCACCCGCGGTCGATCCGATGGCCATGGCGGTGCTCAAGGAGCGCGGATTCGATCCGGCGGGACTCGCCGCGAAGGGGCTCGGATCAGTGCGCGGTATGTCGTTCGATGTGTGCGTCCACTTCGGAGATGACATCAACGCGATCATGGGCGCCGTGTCCTGTGCGGACACGGTGGATTGGGGGGACATTCCGGATCCCGAGGGGCGCGCCTACGCCGAGTACCGCAAGGCCAGGGAAGATATCGGCGGCAGGGTGATGGGGCTCATCACGCGGACCAGGGGGAAGGGTTGAAATCGATCATCTGCGCCGCCGGGATCATCCGCCGGGGAGAGGCGATCCTTATCGCTCAGCGCAAGCCCGACTCCAATCTCGAGCCGCTTAAGTGGGAGTTCCCGGGCGGCAAGATCGAGTTCACTGAGGATCCGAAGGTCTGCCTCGCCCGAGAGATCAAGGAGGAGATGGACTTCGAGATC
>JAPLCY010000017.1 GCA_026391995.1 Candidatus Auribacterota bacterium | reverse complement strand
CGAAACGGGTGAAACAGATTCACAACAAACTTGTTAGTGTATAGTGAAGGCCTGACCTTGATGTTTCGCTCAATGTATTGACAACATATTCTTGATGTATCATTCTTCGAAGGAATGAGTTAGGTAAGATGTCACCGACAGTTACCGCCACTTCTCCGGCGGGATATAATCGCCGTGTTTCGATCGCGCCTCGATGAGGCGGGACCTCTGTGCCTCCAGCACGGCACACAGCAACGGCGGCGTGTCAGTCACCACGGTTTTATAGATTTTCTCTATCCGCTCTATCTTGGCCAGGTTCTCCGGCACGCGCAGGGTGAACTGTTCCCGGTACGCAGCCTCGGTGTAGTCGTCGCCGAGGATTTCCCTGAAGAGTCGACGCAGGTCCTCATGGCGCGGGATAAGCCCCGTCGGCGTGCGGATCGCGTCGACATCGCCGTGGACGCGCAGCTCCATCCATTTGTACCAGACGCGCTTGTCGGTCTTCTTGTTGAGAAACTGCCCGTCGCGCCCCTTGATGAAGTAGTTGACGGCGAAGATCGGCGGCGGTTGCCTGAGCCCTTTGGCGAAGTCGAGGTTGACCTGAATGTAGCGCCCGACCGGGATGGAGAGGAAGTCAATATTCGACATGGGGTTGAACTCGCGCACCCCCTCCGCGCCCAGCGTGGCGGCGGTGGTCTCGGATTCGAGTGCGGCGCCCTTGGTGATGATCCCGTGCCCCCAGTCGAACGACTGCTCGACCGGCGCCGAGGTATCGGAGTCGCGGCCGCCGTAAACGATCGCGCCGACCGGAACCCCTGCCGGGTCGTGGAGCGCGGCGTCGACGTTGTCGAGCGATTCCAGGGCGAGGGTGAAGCGCGCATTCGGATGCGATGGCGGTATCTCCTTCCCCGCCGCGTCCTTCTTCCCGGAACGCCAGTCGCCTGTGTGATTCTCGCCGCGCGACGGCGCGGGCCCGTCCTTCCCGATCCAGTACACGGACCTTTCGGGCGTCACCAGGACGTTCGAGAGGATCACCTCGCCGGGGGAGTTGAGCGCCTTCCACTGGCTCGGGTCGTCCTTGGAGTTGACCCCCTGGATGATGCCGAACATCCCTTTCTCGACATTCACGGCCCGCACCTCGCCGCCGACCCGCCGCAGATAGGCGATGTCGTCGCCGACGATTGACTCCCCCTCCAGCATGGCGGTCGAGGTCTTGCCGCAGAGCGAGGGAAACGCGCCGAGAAAGTAGGTGACGCGCCGCTTCGGCCCGCGCACACCCATAACAAGCATATGTTCGGTGAGCCAGCCCTCGTTGGCCCCGCGGCGGATCGCCAGTCGCATGGCCAGCTTTTTCAGGCCGATGGTATTGCCGCCATACTGGGTGTTGACGCTATAGACAGTGTCATCGAGGATGTCGATATAGATGCGGCGTTTGTCGAGGTCGCGGCAGGTGTTGCGCCCGTCGACGGCGCCTTGCGAGTGGATGAACTTGAAGAAACGGGCCCGCCGCCCCTGCCGCACGAACTCATCATAGCCCGGTCGGTAGAGAATCGTCTCGCTGTGGGCGAC
>JAPLCY010000184.1 GCA_026391995.1 Candidatus Auribacterota bacterium | reverse complement strand
CCGCGGCGGCGGCGCGCGAGATCGCGGAGGAGGCGGGGATCCAGTCCGAATTCAAGGCGTACCGCGGCTGCGTGTCGGAACACCTGGTTGAGAATGGGAGCGTCGTAAAACACTTCCTGTTGCACGTGTGCGAGCTCCATGCCCGCTCGACGGAGATCCTGAACGACACCGAGGGGATAGTGGGCTGGGTTTCACTCGACCGGATCGAGGCGATGCGCGGTGAGATCATCCCGAGCGACCTTCTCATCATCAAGGAAATGGTGCTCAGGCCGGGCAGCCCTTGCTATGAGTGCGTGCTTGAAAAGTCAGGGAGCGAGCACAGGCTAAAAAGGTTTAGCCCTGCGGCTGCTCGCCTGTACAGGGGATCTCGACGGTAAAGGCCGTCTCGCCGCCCTCCGTGCTCTCCACAGTAATCTTTCCCCCGTGGTCCCTGACGATCCCATGGGTAATGGCGAGCCCAAGCCCCGTACCCTTCCCGAACTCCTTGGTGCTGAAAAACGGATCGAAGATCCGGTTGATGCGGCTCAGGGGGATGTGGGGGCCGTTGTTGCTGATCCGCACTGTCAATGATCCATCCCTGAGCGCGCTCGTGACGGTGATGCGCCTGCCGGCGGGACGTTCGAGAAGGGCGTAGTGGGCGTTGTTGAGGATATTCAGGAGCACCTGCTGGACCTGATGGGGATCGAAGAGGCAGCGGGGGATTTCCCGGTCCAGGGCGGTGACCAGCTCGATGTTGTCTGACTTGAACTGGTAGTCCTTGAGATCGAGGGTGTTCATGATCAGCTCGTTGATGTTGTGGTAATCCTTGTGCGGTATGGTTTTTCGGGCGAAGGTCAGGAGGTTTTTTACGAGGCACTGGCAGCGCATCGCCTCCTTGTAGAGGCGCTGGAGGTCTTCCTGTAGCTCCCCCGGGCATGCATCCGACTGCTGGATGATCTCCGCGTAGCCGAGCACCCCGGTGAGCGGGTTGTTGAGTTCGTGGGCGATCGCCGAAACAAGCTCGCCGAGCGCGGAAAGTTTCTCTTTCTGGATCAGATCCTCCTCTAGCTGTTTGCGGCGGGAGATATCCTCCGAGATGCCGGCGTAGCCGATGAGATTGCCTTTGTCATTCCGCACTGCGGCCATCCGCAGGCATATGGGGAACACCTCGCCCGATTTCCTGCGGTTGAACAGATCTCCCTCCCAGTAGCCGTGCCGCACCTCGCGTTCGATGATGCCGGCGAGGTCGGGGGGGTTGCCAATGATTCCCTCGAAGAAAGTGGTGGATGAACAGCCAAGCATCTCATCCTCGCGGTAGCCCAGCATCTTCGTAGCCGCGGGGTTCACGTAGACGATCATGTTGTGGAGGTCAGTGATGATGACGCTCGCTGAGGTCCCCTCGACAACGCTCACGAGCTGCCGCATCCGGTTCTCGTTCACGAGCCGCTGGGTGATGTCGCGACATATCGCGAGGATGATCTCTCCCTTCCCGTAGGGGACAAGGCTCAGGCTCATCTCGATCGTTTTCCGGTCATTCCCCTTGACGTGCATCTCGACATGCTCCAGCGAGCATGAGCCGCCGGGCGAGGAGCGGAGGGCGGCATAGATCCTGTCGCATTCGCCGGCGCGGTAGAGGGCGTGATGTTTCATCCCGAGAAGCTCTTTCACGGTGTAGCGTGTGAGCGATTCCGCGGCGCGGTTAGCACTCACTATCGCGTCGGTTGCAGGGTCGATGCTGAGGATCGCGTCGTTGGCGCGATCGAGCAAGATGGCGCAGAGCTTCTCCGAGTGGTGAAGCCTGTGCGAGGGGGATCTGCGCGCGAGGGAGCGGCGCGGTTTCACGGCTCTGGCGAGGGCAAGAAGTGGCAGGAGCATGAGCGGCGAAGAGAATGGCAGCATCTCATGGAGATGGATCGCGCAGTACATAGGATGTCCCTCGAAACGAATCAAAGGGTAGAATAACCAGGGTGGTGAAGTCAAGCACTACGGCGACAAATGCCCCTGTCCTTGCCATCCCCGGCGCACTGGTGCTACCATGATCGGGGAGGGAATTGCATGCGCACCACGCGGAAGAGAATGGCATGGCTGGGGCTTCTCTGTGTCGCGGTCGCCATGCTCGGTCTGCTTTCCGGCCGCATGGCCGATGAGGATCAAATCGCCAGCCCTGATGAATTCCGGCCCCCGACTGAGGCGGAGCTCCTGCATATCGTCGAGGAGGCCGGGGCGGAGTCATCGCTCTTCCGCGTACTCTCCTGGTGTGCCGCCGGACTGATCGCGGCGGGAGTTGTCATGGACCTGTATCTTCTCTGGCGGCTTCTCGCCGGCGGCCTGCCTCGCGCGTCATGTCTCACGGAGGCGCGGTGGGATCTGTGGGATCTCGCCACGGCGGTTCTCGTGTTCCTCGCAGTCTATTTCGCGATGGAATCGATGTCATTGTTCATGGAGCAGGCGTCCGGAGCGGAATATTCGGCGATAGTGTACCCCCTGGCCGTGCAGTGTGTCGCGGAACTCGCCGCCCTGTGGGCCATCCTTCGCCTCGTAAGGGCGCACGGAGGCGGGAATCTTGCCGGGGAGAGAAGGGGCGGGTGGCGCGCGCTCACCGTCGGGGTGAGTTGGTACATTGCTTTTCTCCCCGTCCTTCTCGCGCTCACGTGGGCAACGGAGGTTGCGGCCGGCTGGTTCGGTATCCGGCTCGAGCCGCAGGAACCGCTCGGGCTCTTCTTCGCCGATCTCGGTATCCCCTCGATGATTTTTCTCCTGGCCTTTGTCTGTGTGGCGGGTCCCGTGATCGAAGAACTATTCTTCCGCGGATTCGCCTATCGCGCGCTCCGCCGGGGCATCGGTCGATGGCCCGCGATACTGGTTACCGCCATCCTCTTTGCGGCCCTCCACGCGAATCTCGCCGTATTCCTGCCGATCATCGCGCTCGGGATTCTCCTCGCGTGGGTTTTCGAGACATCCGGTTCGCTCCTCCCTTCGATCGTCATCCACATCTGCCAGAACGGCGTGGCGGTCGCCGGCGCCCTCCTGGTGCGCATGCTTTCAAGAGGCTAGGTGTCCGCGGTTGTGTTAAAATTATCCTTTCATGTTCACCAACCGGATCGCCAAATCGCTCAGTTGCTGTTATCGGAGGTGGCAATGGGAATCAAGACGGTAGCCTGGACCGGGAGAACGATGCGGTGTGTCGACCAGACGAAGTTGCCGGAGCGGCTGGTGTATATCGAGTGCAGGACACCCGCGGCGGTATGGCATGCGCTCAGGCGCCTGGCGGTGCGGGGGGCCCCGGCGATAGGCATCGCCGCGGCCATGGGGGTGGTGCTCGGCGCCCGTCGTTCCCGTGCCCGAAGCTGCGAAGGGTTTGTAAAGGACGTGAGGCGCGTCGCCCGCTACCTCGGCAGCGCGCGCCCCACGGCGGTCAACCTCTTCTGGGCGCTGCGGCGGATGGTGCGGGTGGTCGAGACGGCCGCCACCAGGAATGTCAGGATGCTCACACGCGCCCTCGAACGGGAGGCGGTCTGCATGATCGAGGAGGACAACGCCGTCTGCCGCAGGATCGGCATTGCCGGTGTGCGCCTGCTGCGCGTCGGCGATTCGGTGCTCACTCACTGCAATGCCGGCGGACTGGCCACCGCGGAGCACGGCACGGCGCTCGCGGTGATCTTCGAGGCTCACGCGCGCGGGAAGAATATCCACGTCTTTGTCGATGAGACGCGGCCGCTTCTCCAGGGGGCCCGCCTCACTGCGTGGGAGCTCATGCGCGCCGGGATACACGCGACGCTCATCTGCGACAATATGGCGGCGCGAGTCATGTGCGAGGGGAGGGTGGATATCGTGATCACGGGCGCCGACCGCATCGCCGCCAACGGCGATACGGCGAACAAGATCGGCACCTACGGGCTGGCCTGTCTCGCCGCCGCGCATCGTGTCCCGTTCTACATCGCCGCTCCTCTTTCGACGGTGGATCTCCAGATTGCAAGCGGCGCGGATATCCCCATCGAGCAGCGGGACCCGGACGAGGTCCGGAGGATCGGTTCGCGCTGGATTGCCCCGCGCAATGTCCCCGTGTACAACCCGGCGTTCGACGTCACGCCCGCGCGGCTGATCCGCGGGATTATCACGGAGGAAGGTATCGTGCGCCCGCCCTACCGGAGGAATCTCGCGACGGCGGTTGGGAAGAGCACGGCGGCGCAGGGCGGGTGTTCGCTGTGACGGAGAGAGAGACGTTGCGCGGGGTGGGCGAGTTCGGCTTGATCGAAGAGCTGAAAAAAATCGCGAACACCGGGGTCAGGACGCTCGTCGGCATCGGGGATGACGCCGCGGTTATAGAATCTCCCCGGGAAGACCGGCTCCTGCTTTTCACCACCGACATGCTTGTCGAGGGGACGCACTTCGACCTCGCCCGCGCGACCCCGTACCAGGTGGGATGGAAGGCCATCGGGTGCAGCCTGAGCGACATCGCCGCGATGGGGGGGACGCCGGTGGCGGCGGTGGTTTCGCTCGGGGCGCCGGCGGGGTGCGCGGTGGCTTTCTGCCGGGAGCTCTACCGGGGAATCAACGACCTTGCCCGCCGCTTCGGATGTGATATCGCCGGCGGGGACACGGTCGGGACGCCGGGGGGATTGATCCTCTCGGTGGCGATGCTCGGGGAGGTCGAGCGCGCGCACCTCGTCCGCCGCTCCGGGGCCCGGCCGGGCGACGGTGCGTGGGTGACGGGGAGTCTCGGGGGGGCCCTTGCAGGCACACACCTCTCTTTCATCCCGCGCATCGAAGAGGCGAGATTCCTTGTCGCACACGCCCCGGTGACGGCCATGATGGATCTGAGCGACGGGTTGGGAAGCGATCTCTACAGGATGGCCGGGGCGAGCGGTGTGGGTTTCAGGATAGAGGCCGGAATGATACCGATCGATCGGGCGGCGGTCGGCCGGGTCGGGCCGCGTGACGCTCTCCGGCACGCGCTCTACGACGGCGAGGATTTCGAACTCCTCTTCACCGCCTCGCCCTCGTGCGACGAGCGGTCGTTGGCGGCGGAGTTCTCGAAAAGCTTCACCTGCGGGATCACGCGAATAGGGACGGTTATCGAGCGCGGGGGCGGGATTGTCCTCGCGGGGGACGGCGGCGAAACGCCGCTTGATGAGGGAGGGTTCTCTCACTATGGCACGCGATGAATATGTGGTGATCACCCGGAGCGCGGAGGAGACGCGCTCCCTCGGGGAAAGGATCGGGGAGCTGCTCTCGCCGGGCGCGGTACTGGCGCTGCACGGCGAGCTAGGCGCCGGCAAGACCTGTCTGGTGAAGGGGCTCGCCCGCGGCCTGGGGATCGACGGCGCGGTCAATGTGAGCAGCCCGAGTTTTGTCATCATCAACGAATACCCCGGCAGGGTGCCCCTCTTTCACTTCGACCTCTATCGCATTCACGACGCGCGTGAGATGATCGATCTTGACTGGGAGGACTATCTCGATCGGGGAGGGGTGATTGCCATCGAATGGGCGGAACGGATGCAGGAGCTCCTCCCGGACGACCACCTGGGCGTGCGCCTTGAGATCACGGGGGAGAGGAGC
Organism: Candidatus Auribacterota bacterium; assembly: GCA_026391995.1. GTDB lineage: Bacteria > Auribacterota > Tritonobacteria > UBA1439 > UBA1439 > JAPLCW01. Next base: position 1,117 of record JAPLCY010000184.1, on the reverse strand, counting down.
CGGAAGATCGTCTTCTCCGGCGTAGGCGTTGCGGGGATTGCCGATGTCCTGAGGCGGTGACCCGTTTTATTTTTTGGGTTTCGGACTTTTAACTATGAGTCTTTTATTAGGGATAGAAACTTCAACCACACAGGCGAGCATCGCGATCGCCGGCGAGGGCGGCATTCTCGGCGAGGCAGCGCTCCCCGGGGAGGTCAACCCCTCCGCAGCGCTCATGCTCGCGATCGATGCGCTCCTTCGCGCGCACGGCCTCACCGCCGGCCGGCTGAATGGCATCGCCGTCAGCCTCGGTCCAGGCTCGTTCACCGGTGTCAGGTTGGGGCTCGCGACCGCGCGGGGCCTTGCGCTGGCCCTCGAAATACCGGTGCGCGGCGTAGGCACGTTCGACCTGTTGTGTGCCGATTATGCGGGCGAGGCGGCACAGGTCTGTCCGGTTGTCAATGCGCACAGCCACGGCCTCTATACGGCGGTGTACCGGAAAGAAGGCCCGGGATATCGGTGCGAGACGGCGCCGTATACCTGTAAGTCCGAAGAATTGCCGGCGCGTGTTGAAGGGGAGGTGTTGTTCCTCGGGCCTCACGTGAGCAAATTCAGAGATATACTCCAGACTGTTTTCGGCGGGCGCGCCTCATTCGAGGCGGCAGACCGTTTCCCGAGGGCATCTGCTGCCGCGCGTCTGTTCGACAGCCCATTGGCCCTGCATGATGACCCGCCGGGGAGCGTGAGCCCGTTGTATATCCTGCCGGGGGTCAGGTTGGCATGCGACAGGGGATCAGAAGTGAAGTGAGTGCAGAGGAGAGCTTCTTGCTTTGTACGTTACACCTCACACTGTACACTCTCTCTGCCGTAGTGCTGGTGGGCGATACAGGACTCGAACCTGTGACCTCTTGGGTGTGATCCAAGCGCTCTAACCAACTGAGCTAATCGCCCGAATTAACAGACCCGAACGTATCTCTAGTGAATTCAATATCAATGCGCTTCCCGCACACAGCGCGCGGGATCACGTTCGGCTAGGTGAGTTAGCTTCACTGCGTTCGCTAACTCACGGCCTCACGTGACTACCCAACTGAGCTAATCGCCCGAATTAACAGACCCGAACGTATCTCTAGTGAATTCA
>JAPLCY010000078.1 GCA_026391995.1 Candidatus Auribacterota bacterium | reverse complement strand
CGAATTAACAGACCCGAACGTATCTCTAGTGAATTCAATGTCAATCAATGAGCTCAAATCTTCATACCCTGAATCACCGTCTCACGTGGCCACTATAGCGTATCCACGCACGAGTGTAAATCATACTATAGCGATTCTCCGGAGTATGCTATTATTACAGTTCGGTGCGAAAGGAGGCATCATGAAAATGTTACGCTGGCTGGTGGTGGTCTCACTCGTGCTGCTGTGCGGTTGCGCGATCAATACGCGGCAGCTGAAGGAGGGGATGACGATGCGGGACATCGAGGGGCGTCTTTCCGCTCCCGCCGCAACCTACGCCGGCACGATCGGGGGCAGCAAGATCGATGTCTGGGATTTTCAGAAAGAGATGCTCTATATCCCCAATGTGCTCGACGATTACTGGTCCCTTGTCCCCCCGAGCACCTCGGTGGCAAGGCTCTGGTTTCTCAACGGAGCGCTCAGGCACTGGCAATCGGCAAAATGCAGCGGCTACCAGGCAGTATGCACGCTCAAGGCAGGCGATGATTGGAGTGTGCCGCCCGACTTCGATTCACCGGTCGCTCCTCAATTCATCCGCGAACTGAAACGCGGAGGAAGGTGATCGGGCGCGACGGCCGTTTCGCCGGGCGGCGCGTTTTAATCCTTCACCTGACAGGGCATTCTCTTGAGCGAGTTGTCGCGTGTGTCAACAGGCGTCTTTATCGCCCCCCCGGTGCGTGCTTATTCTTTATTTATTGTAACTCTTCATCGCCTTATCCCCGTCTCATTTTTTAAGTTTCAGGGAATATTTAATTGTAACTAATTTGATTAGAATATGTTACAAAGAGTGTCCCCAATGTTCTATTTTGGTGGAACTTTCAGGCGGGATTGACTATCCTGTGCGTGAGCGCGCGGTGGGGGGAGGACAATGGCCGGACTGAATATACGGAGAGCGGGGGTGCTGCTGCACGCCACCTCGCTCCCTTCCGCCTATGGTATCGGGGACCTTGGCCGCGGGGCCTGCGACTTTGCCGACTTTCTCTCCCAGGCAAAGGCCTCCTGCTGGCAGCTCCTCCCCCTCACGCCGACACTCCCGATCGGTGGCCACTCGCCCTACTCGAGCCTTTCCGCGTTCGCAGGCAACACGATGCTGATAAGCCCGGACCTGCTGCAGCGTGAGGATCTTCTCGCGACCGCGGACCTGGCGACGCTCCCCCCGTTCCCGGACGGTCTCGTTGACTTCTCCGCGGTGATCCCGTTCAAGGAGAGAATCCTGGAACGCGCATGGGACACCTTTTCCCGCGCGCGGAAGGGGGAGGATGCGTTCAAAGCCTTCTGCGCGGAGCATGCCTCCTGGCTTGATGATTTCGCCCTTTTTAAAGTGCTCAGGAATCGGTACAAGGACAAGGCTTGGAATACGTGGGATGCCGAGGTGAGGGACCGGAAGACCGATGCCCTCGAGAGGGTGCGACGCGAGGTGTCCGGCCTGATCGAGCGGGAAAAATATTATCAATACCTCTTCTACACCCAATGGTCCGCCCTGAAGCGCTGCTGCAACGAAAAGGGGATCCAGCTTATCGGTGATATTCCCATCTATGTCAACTACGACAGCGCCGACGTCTGGGCCAATCCGCATCTTTTCAAGCTCGACCAGCAGAAGCGTCCCACACATGTGGCGGGCGTGCCCCCCGACTACTTCTCCAGCACCGGCCAGCTCTGGGGGAACCCGGTCTACCGATGGGACATGTTACGCGAGCGGAAGTTCGACTGGTGGATTCAGCGGATGGCGCATACCCTGAGTCTCTTCGACCTGGTCCGGGTCGATCATTTCAGGGGGCTCGTGGCGTTCTGGGAGGTGCCGGCGGGGGAGCGCACCGCGGTCAACGGGCGCTGGGTAGATGTGCCCGCCGCGGAATTCTTCACCGCGCTCAAGGGACGTTTCCCGGAGCTGCCGATCATTGCCGAGGATCTCGGGATCATCACCGACGATGTCCGGGAGATCATGGACCGCTTCGGTTTCCCCGGGATGCGCGTGCTCCTCTTCGCCTTCGGGGAGGACAATCCCCGGCACCCCTATCTGCCGCACAACTACACGCCGGTCTCGGTCGCCTACACGGGGACGCATGACAACAACACCGTGCGCGGCTGGATCCGGCGCGAGGCGGGCGCGGAGGAGAAGCGCAGGCTCTTCCGCTACCTCGGGAGGGAGGTGGGGAGCGACCTCCTCTCCACCGAGCTGATCCGGCTCCTCATGATGTCAGTCGCCGGCACGGTGATAATCCCGATGCAGGACCTGCTCGGCCTCGGCGAGGAGGCGAGAATGAACCGTCCCGGTGTCGCGAGGGGGAACTGGACGTGGCGTCTCCGGAAGGGGCAGCTCACCGCCCATGCCGCCGGGGCCTTTGCGGAGATGGCCTCTCTTTACGGGAGGGCGTGAGGAGGCTTCGGTGAGGGGCGAGCTCAATGTGAGGATCTCCGGCGAGGCCGGCCAGGGGGTGCAGACGATCGGCACCGCCCTGTGCGAGATCTGCCGGCATGCCGGCCTTTCCCTCTTTGCCCACCAGGACTACATGTCACGCGTCCGGGGAGGAAATAACTATTTTCAGGTGCGGATCTCGGACCATCCTCTCCGCGCCCCGCGTGCCCGCGCGGATATCATCATCGCCCTGGACAGGGCGAGCGTGGACATCCACCGCGCTTCCCTTGTCGGCGACGGCGTCATACTGGTCGACGCGGAGAAATTCGGTCTCGACGCGGGGGACCCGGCCCTGTTCCACGTTCCGCTCTACGCCCTCGCCTCACGGGCGGGTGGGGAACGCTGCGTCAATTCGGTCGCCCTCGGGGCCATGGCCGGCCTGCTCCGCCTCCCTTTCGATCGGGTGGAGCGTGTCACCAGGGCGGCGTTCGCGGTGAAGGGCGACGCCATCGCCGGAGAAAACATCGCCGCCGCGCGCGCGGGTTATGACACCGTTCGCCAACTGTTCGCCCGGGACGATTTTGCCCTCGGGGAAGGGCGGGGGGGCGGCGCCCTCCTCATGAACGGCAACGACGCAATCGCGCTCGGCGCCATCCGCGCCGGCTGCAAGTTCTACTCGGCCTACCCGATGACCCCCGCCACGAGCATCATGAATGTGCTCGCTCGCCACGCTGAGCGATACGGGATCGTCGTTGAGCAGGCGGAGGACGAGATCGCGGCGGTCAACATGATCATAGGCGCCTCATTCGCCGGTGTCCGCGCGATGGCCGCGACCTCTGGAGGCGGGTTCGCGCTCATGGTCGAGGGGATCAGCCTCGCGGGGATGACGGAGACGCCGGTCGTGGTGGTGGTGGCCCAGCGTCCCGGTCCCGCGACCGGATTCCCGACCAGGACGGAGGCGGCCGATCTCGAGTTTGTCCTGCACGCGGGGCATGGCGAGTTCGCCCGTGCGGTGTACGCGCCGGGTACGATAGAGGAGGCGTTCTCCCTCACCGTGAGGGCGTTTAACATC
>JAPLCY010000031.1 GCA_026391995.1 Candidatus Auribacterota bacterium | reverse complement strand
GGAGACCGAATACTCCAGCCCCTTCACCTCCGTCAACAGCATCTGGAGCAACGTCGTCTTCCCCGCCCCCGAGGGGGCGGTCATCACGAATAGAATGCCCTTGCGCATGACGTATTCCCCATCTCCCCTATGGTAGCAGAATCAACCGGTTCCGGGTGTAAAAGTCGATCACTGGATATTCTGCAATTGCTCCCTGATTTTTTCCATCTCGGCCTTGATCTCGATGGCCAGGCGCGAAATGACGGCGTCATTGGCCTTGTTCGCGGTCGTGTTCACCTCGCGCATGATCTCCTGCGTCAGGAAATCGAGCCTCTTGCCGATTTCGCCCACTGGCGAGAGCAGGCGCCTGAACTGCTTCAGGTGGCTTTTGAGCCGCACAATCTCCTCGGTGATGTCGATCCTGTCGGCATAGATAGCCACCTCTGCCAGCATCCGTCTTTCGTCGTACTTCGCCCCCTGCAGGAGCGTCCGGACCTTGGTGCGAAGTCTTTCCCCGTAACGCCGCACCGCCTGCGGGCGCAGGGCGTCGATCCTGCCCACCAGGGCGTCCACCCTCCTCCACCGCTTGAAGAAATCGCGGGTGAGCGTGCGCCCCTCGCGGGACTGGCTCTTTCCAAGACTCGCGCAGGAGAGGGCGAGCGCCTTGCGGGCCAGCCCCCAGACGGGCTTGCGGGCGAGACTCACCTTCTGCGAGGACATGACGGCGCCGGTGTTCACCAGCGTCGCGAGATCGATCCGCCCCTCCAGGCGCAGCCATGACCTGACATGCCTGAGTTGCGAGGCGATCTCGCGGCAGGCCCTCCGGTTGACCGATACCCGATCGAGGGCCCCGCCCGGGTGAGAGAAGAGGAGGTATGCCGTCACCTGCCCGCGCCCGACATGCCGCTGGAGATAGTCGCGCACCTTCGGCTCCAGGAAAGCGATCTCGCGCTCCAGATTCACCTGGATCTTGACGTACTTGCTGTTGACGCTCTGGAGCTGCACGGTGCAGCGCCCCGCGGCGCCGCGCGCATCCCCCTCGCCGAACCCTGTCATGCTCTTCATGTCACGGAACCTCCGTATGGACGATCGTGCAATCACCGCGCACCGCTTTGAGGGTGTATCCCCCGAGCGAGGCGGGGATGAGTATGGTGTCTCCGGGAAAGAGCTCGAGGGGTTCGACCCCCCCGCCGCACTCGAGAAGCCCCTCCCCCGCCGTCACCGAAACGATGTCGAACCGTTCACGCCTCCCCACCGGGCCCCACCCGGTCGCGATCCGCACCTCGGTTGACCTGAATGAGGGGCACTCGGCGAGAAGCGCCGTTTTGAATCCGCCATGAGCATCCCATCTCTTGGCCACCACGTAGCGCGCCCCATCCTCCAATATGCTCACCTCCAGTGCCTTCCCCCTGTGAAGCTCCCTCCCCGTGCGCCCCCAGTCATACACACGGTAGGTGATGTCGGAGCTGGTGCCTATCTCCAGGATGAGCGTCCCGGCGCCTATGCTGTGCACACACCCGGCGGGCACAAAAACTGCATCGCCCTCCTTCACCGGTACGTGCCGCAGGAATTCGAGGACATTCCCCCCGTCGATCGCCCGCGTGAACGCCTCTTTCTCCATCTCCCCGCGGCAACCGCAGATGAGCCCGGCGCCCGGGTCGGCGCCGGCGACATACCAAAGCTCCGTTTTGCCCGCCGCCCCCCCCTCATGGACCGCGGCATAGGCGTCATCGGGGTGCACCTGCACAGAAAGATTTTCCGCCGCGTCGATGAACTTCACGAGCAGAGGGAAGCGGCCCAAAGGCCCCGCGGGCGCCCCCCCCAGGAGCTCCCGTGGATACTGCTCCATGAGTTCCCGCAAAGATCTGCCCTTGAGCGGGCCGTGCGCCACGCGGCTGATGTCATCGCCATGGTCGGCAATTTCCCACGACTCCCCCATCCGGCGGCCTGGCGGGATCCGTCTGTCGTAAAGGGTATTCAGCTTGTCCCCGCCCCAGACCTTTTCTTTATAGATCGGCTCAAATCGCAGCGGATAGAGCTTCATCTGTTTTTGCCCTTCCCGGCCGGGCGGAGAATCTCGAGCACCCGCCGCACATCCTCGGGTAGCGGCGCCTCGACGGCGACCCCTTCCCCGGTACGGGGATGGGTGAAGCCCAACCGCCACGCGTGCAGCATCGGGCGTACGGCCTCGTGCCCCTCCACCATGCGCGACTTCCGCCTTCCATAGACGGCATCACCCAGAACCGGATGGCCGAGGTGCGCCATATGCACCCTGATCTGGTGCGTCCTCCCCGTGTGCGGCCGCAGCCTCACCAATGTCATCTCCCCCAGCCGCTCGATGACCTCGTAGAGGATACAGCCGCTCGTCCCCTTGTCCAGCCGGTGCACGATCCCCGGCTTCATCACCCCTCCGATGCCGGAGAGCGCCGTGCAGTGGGCCAGCAGCGCGTTCACGAGCGTGCCACTCACGATCCGCCCCGCGGGATGCACGATCATACCCGCGGGTTTGTTGACGACCAGGAGGTCGTCATCCTCATAGAGGACGTCGAGGGGAATCCGTTCCGGGAGCACCGCCGGCGGCGTGGGTTCGGGCACCGTCACCTCAACCGTGTCCCCCGGCCGCACGCGATGGTGCGCCTTCACCACCGCGCCGTTCACCAGGACCGAGGCGCCCTCGATCAGCCGCTGGATTCCCGCGCGGGAGAGGTCCGCCATCCGCTCGACCAGAAAACGGTCGAGCCTCAGCCCCGCGTGCTCAACCTCCACAGGGAATGAACTATGCCGCGCGGTTAAACCCGCCTGCATCGCGCCCTCTCCCTCCAGCCCGCCGCCTCATCCAGAGGAGCACGACGGACGCGGCGATCATCATCAGCACGCTCATCACCTGCGGGAGATTTATCCCGAACCCGCACACCCCAATGAGTACGGGGTAATCAGCCCGCATGGTCTCCACGGCAAAACGGCATGTGCCGTAGATGACAAAGTAGAGAAAAAATATCTGCCCGTGAAACCGCTTCCGCCAGAAGAGCGACGCGAGGAACCCGCAGATCATGAATTCGAGCAGGGCTTCATAGAGCTGGGTGGGATGGACCGGAAGGCTCCACGCGCTCCCGGGCTGTATCTGACCGGTTTCGCAGAGCTGATACAGGTAGGCGGGGCTCTCCGGCGGAAAACGCACCGCCCACGGGAGCGAGGAAATCCTTCCGAAACAGCATCCATTGAGAAAGCAGCCGACCCTGCCAATCGCGTGGCCAAGCGCAACCGACGGGATGATGATATCGAATCCCTCCAGCACACCCCTCCCCTTCAGCTTCAGGTAGAGCGCACCGGCAATGACCGCTCCGATCACGCCGCCGTAGTACACGAGGCCGCCTTTCCACACCATGAAATAATCGAGAGGGGAACCGGCGAACTCCCCGGGGTTGTCAAGGATGTACAGGATGCGGGCCCCGACAATGGCGGCGATGATCGCACAGAGGCAGGTATCGTAAATGGTCTCCGCGCTCCACCCGTAGCGCCTGGCGCGACGGGCGGCGTTCATCATCCCCAGCAGGAATCCCAGCGCGACACAGAGGCCATAGGAGTAGATGGTGACGGGCCCCAGGCTAAAGAGTATCTGATGCATTGCCGTTATGCCCCCCCCGGCCCCTCCACCGGCATCTTCATGAGCAGCAGGTAGAGCAGCGCGAAGACGCCGATCGTGATGGCGCTGTCCGCGATGTTGAACGCAGGCCAGTGGTACGCCCCCCAGTGGAAGTCAAGCCAATCGGTGACACCGCCCCATGGATCGAAGAGGAGCCGGTCGAGGAGATTGCCCACCGCCCCGCCAAGAATGAGCCCCACGGCCAACCTGCATACCGGCATCCGCGGCGCGTACGAGTGATAGACGTAGACGATCGCGGCGATGGTGATAAGGGAGAGGACAACGAAGAGGTATTGATGTTGTGAAAGGATGCCGAAGGCGCCGCCGCGGTTACTAACGTAGGTGATGTTCCACACCCCGTCGATGACCACCAGCACCCGGTCGCTCGTGAAGCCCCCCCTGATCCAGTACTTGGTGAGCTGATCGGCCGCCAGCACCAGCGCGGCGCTCCAGAGGATCACCATCTATGCGCCCCCCCCGGTTTCCTCTATCTTCTTGCACTTGATGCAAAGCTGCGCCCAGGGCACCGCCTTGAGCCGCACGAGCTTGATCGTGGCGCCGCACGTCTCGCAGAGGCCGTACGTCCTATCCTCGATCCTTCGCAGCGCCTGATCGATCAAATAGATGATATCCCCCTCGCTGGACACCACGTTCAGGGCGAACTCCCGGTCAAAGGTGTCGGTGGCGAGATCGGCCATGTGGAGGGTGTAGCCGGAGAGATCGCCGGTTGCGTCGCGCTGCGAGTTGTGGAGGTGGCTCTGGCGGAGGTTCATGAAATCGCCGGTGACCCGCTCCTTCTGCGTCAGGAGGAGATCTCTCATTTCCCTGATCACGGACGCGGAGAGCGGTGTGCGCCGCGGCCGCGGCGCCTCGCCTTTTGTCTTCTTCTTCGGGCGCGCCGGCACCGCCTTTGCCTTGCCGCGCGCCCCTTTTGCCTGCTTCTTCGACTTCGCCATGAAATCCTCCTCTCATGAACCGGATGCCACGACCGCATCGACGCAGCGGCCGCAGATGGTGGGGTGCTCCTTGTGTTCGCCGACGCTCGTCGCGTACTTCCAGCACCGTGGGCACTTGACCCCCCTGGCGTTCGCCACGCTGACGGCAAGCGCACCCGGCGAGGACGGCACTCTCAGGACAACCTGTGATACGATAAAAAACTCAGGCAGCAGGTGCTCGTATTTCGCGAGGAGCTCGTGCTCCTCCCGGCTGCCGCACGCGATCGTCACCTCCGCCTCGAGGGCGTTTCCGATCATTCCCGACTGCCGCGCCTCCTCGAGGGCCTTGGCGACCGCCTTCCGTATTTCGAGCATGCGTTCGAACTCGGCCTCGAGCGCGTCGGAGAGGGGGTGTTGCTCGGCGGCCGGCCACGGCTCCAGGTGTATGCTGCCCTTTTCCCCTCCCCCGTACGGCACCATGCTCCACACCTCTTCGGCGGTGAACGCAAGGATCGGCGCGGAAACCCTGACAAGAATATCCAGGACCCGCGCCATGGCCGTCTGGGCGGAGCGCCGCTCGCGGGACGCGGCGGCCCTGGTGTAGAGCCGGTCTTTCACCATATCGAGGTAGAGGCTGCTCAGGTCGACCGCGCAAAAGCTGTAGATCCGGTGGTAGACATCGCAGAAGTCGTAGCGATCGAAGGCGGCCGTCACCGAGGCGAGCAGCCGCTGTGTCCTGCTCACTATCCACCGGTCCAGTTCACCCATCGCGGCGAGAGGCACGGCGTCGCGGGAGGGGTCAAAATCGCACAGGTTCCCCAGGAGGAAGCGGAAGGTGTTGCGTATGCGGCGATAGGCGTCGATGAGGTGATCGAGTATCTCCTGCGAGATGCGCACGTCGACGCTGTAGTCGACCGACGCCACCCAGAGCCGCAGGATGTCGGCGCCGTAGCGCTCGATGATGCCTTGCGGGGCGATCACGTTCCCCGCCGATTTCGACATCTTCTTCCCCTCGCCGTCGGTGATGAAGCCGTGCGTCAGCACCGTGGCGAAGGGCGCGCTCCCCCTCAGGGCGACCGAGGTCAGCAGCGAGGTCTGGAACCATCCCCGGTGCTGATCGCTTCCCTCGAGGTACATCGCGCAGGGGCAGCCGAGATCGTCACGCGCGGCCAGGACCGCCTGGTGGCTTATGCCGGAGTCGAACCAGACGT
>JAPLCY010000180.1 GCA_026391995.1 Candidatus Auribacterota bacterium | reverse complement strand
GAGCGCATTATCGGCCTTGTACGTCTCGCAGATCCTCCCCATATCCCTGTAGGCGGATACCCCCTCCTCCCCGCTCCTGGCGACTGTTTCAAGTTCTTCGAGCGCCCGGTCATACCGCCCGAGCGACTCATAGACGGCGGCGAGCTCGCGCCTCAGAGGAATGCGCGCCGGGTCGATCTGGAGCGCCTTCGCATATTCCTTCTCCGCGGCGGCGTACCTTCCTTCCTTCTGCGCGAGCCGCCCCCGCCCCGCGCACATATCGGCGGTATCCTTGCCCAGGTCGAGTCCCGGCTGGAGTCGTGCGGCCTCATCAAGCGACTGCCCCGCAAGCTCGTACTGCCCCTGCGAGGAAAGGAAACGCGCGCTGCCGAGATGGAGCTCCGCCATCTCCTTCTCTCCCACCTCGCCGGGGGCAAGGGTTCTCGCGGTGGTGGCCTCCTCGAGAGCTCGCTGAGATTTCCCCGCCGCGGCAAGGGCCCTCGCGAGCCGGAGATGAAGCATCCCGTCGTTTGGCGCGAGCTCGATCGCCTTGATAAATCTCTCCTCCGACTCCGCGTTCCTCCCCGCGTTCAAAGCCGCGTCGCCAAGCGAGGTGTATACCTGGAGCAGCTCCCTGGTGTAGGGGAAATCGCGCTGATGGGATTTGAGCCACTCATACTCTTTCTCCGCCGCCTTCAGGTCTCCGGCGTCCATGTACGCCTCGGCGAGCATGTCATGGGCACGCTCGTTCCCGGGGGCCGCGTCTCGCGCCTGGATCAGCAGCTCGATGGCGCTGGCGGTCTGTCGATTCTTCAGGAGCTCCTCGGCGCCCGCGAGCTTCTCGTCGGGCGAACCTCCCGGTGTCACGGCGGGGGCGATCTTCTCGCGCACACGCCCGACGCATGCCATCACCTCGGAAGCATCGGGGGCGTTGATATTGGCGTCGAGGTATGCCTGGTAGTGTCTCAGGGCATCTGCGGGCTTCTGGAGCTTCTCCTCGTAGAGCTTTGCGATCTGGAGATGGACCCGCGAAGATCCGCGCGGATCCCGGGCGATCGCCTTTCCGTACGCCTCGATCGCCTGCGCGTAATCGCCGCGCTCCTCGTGCCCCTTCGCGATCACAAGCTGTTCGTCGGAAGACTCGGCGAGCGCGCTCTGCACCTCAGGCCGCTGCATCAGGCCGTCGATGATCTTCCTGACCGCCTCCACCTTCTGCCCCTCAGGGACGAGCGCCACATAGTGGCGATAGGCCGTGACGGCTTCCGCGGGCTTGTTCATGTGCGACTGGTAAAGGACGCCGAGATTATAGTAGCCCGCGGCAAAGGCGGGATCAACCTCCACCGCCCGCCGGAACTGCTCCGCGGCCTTGTCATAGAGGGACACCTTGCCGTAAAGAACGCCGAGCTGGTTGTACGCCTTGCTCGCGCGCGGGTTGATCCGGATCGCGCTCTGGAGTTCGACGATCGCCTTGTCATAATCGCCGCTCTCCTTGTAACGGAGGGCAAGCTCATAGTGGCGTTCGTCCCGTGCCCCGCAGCCGAACAGGCAGAGGAGCAGCAACAACGGGATGGATCTCAGGAAACGCTTCATCGTCACATCGGTATCCAATCTACCCTTGACGGGAACCCGCATGGGGGAGCCCGACCACGAGGCTGTCCATTCTACACCGTCTGGGGATGCCGGGCAACAGAATATGCCGTTGCCGCTCACTCCTTGACGCCGATTGCAAGAAGCGAAAGGCCAAATGGTATCCGCACGTGGCGCTCGATCCCCAGGACCGGGACAAAGAGGTCGAAGAGTTTCATCTGATAGCGCGGCAGCATCCTCCGCCCGAAGAGCCTGCCGTTCACGAACCAGCCGATGGCTCCGGGGAGATTGAGGTAATTGACTGACTCGAGCTTGAAACCGGCCCCCTCGATCTTCAGGCGCAGCTCCTCCCGCGAATAGCGGCGGTAGTGAGAAAGCCCCGAATCCATCTTGCTGTAAAGGACCTCGCACGCCGGCACCAGGAGCACGAGGCGGCCGCGGGGTTCCAATATTTTAAAGAAGCACCTTAGAACGGCGGTATCGTCCTGGATATGTTCGAGCACGTTCAGGCACAGTACCGTGTCAAGATGGTCGCCGCGGAAGTGCGACGCGTCACACTCGTTGAGATCATATTTAATAATTTTTAATCGTGCACTCTCCACAAGCCTATTTCTCAGGGTCTGGAGATGCTCCTCGGACACATCCGCGGCGATGACAAACTGTTTCCCAAGAATTTTGGAGGTGATATTGCCGATGCCGCACCCCGCTTCAAGGACGCGGTCGCCGATGAATGGACCGACCCGGTCTAAAATCCAGTCGTTGTACCCGTTGACCGTCTCCATCCTCAGGAGCGTTTCCCTGCCGATGTCCACCGCCTGGAACTTGCAGCGGAGCAGCCAGAAGAGCGCGATGAGACCGTCCCTCCAGGTGATCTTCTTGCGCTCGCTGTACGATCGACCGTCGTAGGAGATGGGAACCTCATACACCTTGGAGCCGCGCTTCATCACGTTGGCGGTGAACTCCGCCTCGAACCCGAAGCTGTTCGACCGGAGCTTGAAATGTTTGATGATATCCGCGCGGAACGCCTTGTAGCAGGTCTCCATGTCGGTGAAGATGCAGTTATAGAGGATGTTGGTGAACAGGTTGATGATCTTGTTCCCGAAGTAGTGCGAGAAGAGGAAGACGCGGTGCGCCCCGAGAAAGCGGGAGCCATAGACCACGTCCGCGCGCCCCTTTACGATCGGCTCGATCAGCTTCGGGTATTCCTCGGGGTAATACTCCAGGTCGGCGTCCTGGATGATGACGATATCCCCCGTGACGTGCCTGAATCCCTCCCGGAGCGCCGCCCCCTTGCCCTGGTTGCGCTCCTGGTAGATCACCCTGAAGGCGGGATCGCCCCCGCTCATCTGCCGCAGCTCCTCCCGCGTGCCGTCGGTGGAACAGTCGTCAACGACAATGATCTCCTTGTCGAGGGGAACGTCCCTCACCCTCCGAATGATCTCCGCAACGGTGTTGATTTCGTTATAGACCGGTATGACCACCGATAGCTTCATAGGATGAGCGCTCCCCCCATGCATGCCCTGGCGCAAAGGTATTTGATTAATGTAGAGACCGCCATCGATATTCTCTCCCCTACACCCTAGCCGCCACCTATATGTTGGGCTCGGTAGGGAACGGCGTGAGCGACTGCGGCTGAGGCAGGAGCGATTCCACAAAATCGCACTCATCCCCCCAGCAGGCGACCGCAAAATCATTCCACGTGGCGACGCCTCGGTCAGAGTTTATCTGACGGCCGATATTACAGGCAAACCCGTCTACCCCGGGAAGCCCGTATTTCTCCTCAAAATCACTGAGATTGTTATTCTCGCAGATAATCCCGACGACGGTTTTCCCCTTCAGCCCTGCAACATGACGGGAAACCATTGCCCAGGGGACAATTTTGCCGTCCAGCATGGCAGCGAATGCCGGATCAGCATAGTAACAAGTGAAGCTATAGGGGTTGTGATCGGGAATAAAAATTATCTCGATGTCCCCGTGCTCCATGAGCGCCCACACCAGTTCATACATTCTCTTGGTCGGCCCTGCCCTGTGATACGGCACATGCGCAAAATACTCTCCCCTCAGGTTGCCGCCCGTGTGCACCGCCGAGACAAGAACCAGCGCAGCCACCCCACACGAACAAAGGTTTCTTACAAAGGGAAATCGCCTCCACGTGACAATCGGCCTCGCGGAAAAGAGAATGAGCGACGCTATCCCCACCAAGGATCGCCTGAGCACCGGTTGATCACTGACGATCGCCGGCAACACGCCGACCGGAATAAAAAGCAGAAGAAAGAGATCCCTTACAAACCGCCCGCGAAGATAGGAGGGGCATGTCTTCGCGAACAGCAGCATGCACAAATCGACGAGCATCGCGCAGAGTATCGCCGCCGCCAGGGGTACGACATACCAGGGCAATGCCATGGCCCGTACTGCACTTATCAGATTGCTTGGCGCCGCATAATCGTCCCGCGAGGGATCAAAAAATTGATGGTACAGGGCAACGGCGTTCGGCCAGTACTGCGAGACGGGGACATACCTCCCCCAACCCGTATGCCGGAAGTAGACTCTGCTGACCACGCGCATCCTCTCCCCGAACGTCGTCCCACCGTCCACGCAGAGGCTCGCGTAGCCAAGTCCCAGCAGGTAGGCAACCAAAAAGCAGAGGAGGAGGGCGCATATCGCTCCGCACACCCCGGTCTTACGGGATACCAGGAGATACACGCACACCAGTACCGCCGTACCTATCAGGGGGCGCCCCCCGGGGTACGAAAACATGGCCCAGAATATCACTACCCCCATCAGCAGAGAACCGCCCACGAGATGCCACTTTTTGACGACATCAGAGCGGGCGAGAAACGCGAAGACCAGCAAAAAGCCCCCGATGGGGAGGAAGAGGCGGGTGGTACCGTGCGGGAGTAGATGTGGCGCGAGTCCGATTCTGGATGCCGCAAGTGTCAGGCCGCTGATCCACAAGCCATACACCCCGAAGAGTACGTATGCCGCGCATATGATCATGCTCTGCCCCACAGCGATCTCGATACAGAAAATTAATCTCTGAATCTTATAGGGAATTGAAACCCTTTGAATAACGGGGGCGTAGAGGAATAAGGGCAAGGAAAGATTGGCGTTCACGATATGAATGGCCAGCGGATGGCCATTGATATAGCTGAACATCTCGGACAGCATATCCGCCTCATCAATGGTCAGCCCCTCCACAGGAACCTCCGAACGCAGTACAAAACCAAGAACGAGAGAGGCGGCGCAGAGCAGAACGAACACCATGCCACTTCTCCTATGGTTCATATGATGCATAGGATGCCCCGTTTAACGATGATTGTCTTGAAAAAACACATAGTGCAGTATAATATATCGCATGGCACAATGGTGTACAATTTGATAGGCGGGAAAATGATACCACTGCTCGGCAGCTATTTTGACACGCTCCTCTTCATCCAGGCGGTGCTACTGGGCGTCTATCTGCTGGGCACAAGAAAAATATCCCCTCGCCCCGTTCTACTCGCTTTGATCATCGCCGCCGCCACCATCGGCCAGTCGCTTGTCTATCCACCCGCCTTCCTGCATATCGGCCTTGGCGCGGCCCTCCTGACAGCTTCGATCTTCGCGACGCTGCTCCTTTTTCTGCGCTCGCCGTTGTGCATCACCGCGGAAGCGCAGGGGGTTTCTCCTCCGCCCCTCTCCAGGAGGGTTCTCCCCTGGGTCTTTGTTCTCCTGATGGCGCTCTCCCTCTTTCTGCGCCTCTACCATTACGTGGATGCCATCCCCGGCCTCGACATAGATGAATCGGTGAAGGGCAGGATCGGCATCGAGATCGCCGAGGGAACGGTCACGTACCATCCGTTCTTCCATCTCAGGGAATCTCTCTACTTCTATCTCGTGGCCGCCGCATTCAGGCTGTTCGGCATCTCAGTCCCTGTCCTCCGTTCCGTCTCCCTTGTCAATGCCATGCTCATGCTCGTTGTGCTCTTCTTTTTCGTAAGATCGCTCTTCGGCGACTATCCCGCGATCGCCGCAACCTTCTTTCTCTCCTTTTCAATCTGGCACAACACCATCAGCAAGATCGCGGAACGCCTCGGCCTCGCCCCACAGTTCCAGCTCCTGGTGCTCTACCTCCTCTACCTCTCTTACCGGAAAGGCAGATGGTACTACTTTGTCCTGTGCGGCGTCTCCCTCGCGCTCGGGTTCTTTGGCTACCCTCCCTTCAGGGTCGTGCCTCTCTCCGTTGCGCTCATTTTTGTATACATCCTGTTCACGGACCCCGGCTTCTACCGCCGGCGCGCACCGCACCTCATATTATTTGCCGTTGCCTTTTGCGTCACCTCTCTCGCGCCACTTGGGAAAAATTACGCGAAGTGGCCCGAATACTACCTCAGTAAGAAGCCTCTCGGCTACTCCGTTGACCCATCGGTCAAAGACTGGGCGGAGTTCAAAAATAACCTTCCCTACCTGATACAGACATGGAACCGCTCAACAGCGCCCTACGGTACGCCGCGGCCTTTCGAGAACATCCCGCTCTTGAGCCCTCTCGTGGGCATTCTTTTCTTGATAGGGATGGGGTACAGCATCTCGCAGGCGCGGAAACTGCCTTACTTTATGATCACCACCTCTTTTTGTGTCGGTCTGATTCCCGCACTTTTTGCATGGCCTTTTGAGCGGCGGCTGGTCGGCGCTACGATCATGACCTACATTTTCGCGGGGATCGCGCTGGCCCTGATCATACGGACCCTCTGCTCCTTCCCCGACCGGCCATGGGGGTGCCGGTATGCGGCAGCCTGCTTCATCGCATCGCTCATCTTCATAGGGCGGGAGAACTGGAATATCCTGGTTGAAAAATTCTATCCTTGGGACCACTACGTGGTCACGACGCTGCCGTACCAGTATGCCGCCCGCATGGCAGACAACTATTTCATCTATTTCGATAGCCCCTGGTTCAATGAGAACAGCTATATCTTCTATCGGCACACCGCGCTCATCCCGGGCCACATCCATAAGATTCAGCCTCTCCTCCTCGGAGAGCTGAAGAGCACCCGTTTCGAACAAGAGATCCCCCTGAAGATGTATCATGGCACGAATGTCTGCCTCATCCTGGCCAATCTCGTCAAGAAGGACGCGGTTACACGCATGGTCACACGCTACTACCCCGACGCCATCATCGAAAAGCACTGCGACGCCAAGGGTAGGGAGGTTTTTTACTCATTCCTGATCGCGAAAGAATCGCTGAGCCGCGCACTGGAGAAAGAAAGCAAATGAAGTCCTGTTCGCTGAGATATACAGTCGGCGTTTCACTTGTCCTCTGGGGTGCCGTCAATCTTCTCCCCTCGTTCCTTTTCTTCTTCATTTCGGTGTTCCTTCTCGGCTTTCTGACGCTGCGGCTGGTGGACGATCGTTATGCCGCGTTCAGTTTCAGCACCATTATTTTCTCCTCCACGGCGAGCATCGCGCTAACCTCCCTTGCCATACACTACACTGCTTGCTGTTGTGGATTTAAACCACCACTCATCATGCTGGTCCTCGCGGCGGCGGTATGGCTGCTCCTGGTTCTCAAACCGATCTCATTCAGATGGCAGCCCACGTTTCAATTCGGGACAGCGCACATCGCCTTCTGCGTGATACTACTTGTGACGCTCTTCTTCGTCTATCGTGCCTATTCCTGCTGTTTCTTCCCGAACGTCGGGCGCGATTCGATCGCCTATATGGCAGAGACGGGGGATTTCAAGAAGAACCTGGCCTTTACCGGCGCCCTTCTCTCAACCGGCTACCCGCCGGTCAACCCGTTCTTCGCCCTGAAGAAACTGACCTATTACTTCGGATACCACCTGCCTATCGCCATGCTTTCCTCTATCTCCGGAGGCACGGTGGGGCTGCTGCAGGGATGGGGGATTTATATTGTCATCACGAGCGCCCTCTTCGTCGGCATGGCATACCTGTTGAGCCGCTCATGGATCCGGTGCACCTGCGGCGTCGTCATCGCGCTCCTCTGCATGACCGTGGCCTTCGGCCTTGATATCCTGCCCATGCGCTATTTCGGCATCCTGGGATACAACCATATCGACAGATGGAGCGGCAGCATGGGGGAGTTCGGTGATATTCCCCTCGTGAACACCTTCTACTCCCTCTTCATCTGGGTCCCGCAGCATCTCTTCGGCGCCTCCATCCTGCTGCTGGTCGTTATGCTCATCAAGGAGATGCAGGAGGCATCGCTCATGTCCGTCCGGCTACGATATGCCGTCGTTACCATTATCATTTTCAGGGCAATCATCGGTTACAGTCTCTTCATTGCATCCATCGGCGGGATGATACTCTTCTCGACTGGGGTGATCCAGATGATCCAGGCGATCCGCCGCCCGAAGAACCTCATCCCCGCCGTTCTCACCATCCTGATCCCGATATGCGGGAGCCTGATCGCCCTCGACCAGCTCACCATGGCCTCCGGAGCAAATAATCTCGCGCCTTTTTATCCCCACGCGTGGCAGTTAAAGATCGGGCTCTTCTGGCAATACCTCGTGGTGTGGTGTGTTGTCTATCCGCTTGAGTTCGGCCCCACCTATGTCCTGGGGATTGCCGGGATCTGCTGGGCGCTCCGCCGGAAAAAGTTTTCGTTTCTCCCCCTGTTCCTGTATTTCGCCACCCTCATCCCGTTCGTGGCGATAAGCGTGAGAAAATCCGAGCTCTGGAACGACTGGGGGATGCGCTGTATCATTCCCGCCCAGATTGCGCTGAGCGTGTTCACCGGCTACTTCTGCTGCCTCTTCCTGGAGCGTTTTAAAAACCTCCGTGTACGGTTGTGTCTTTTTATCCCCCTGATCGCACTGCTGGCGATCGGCTTCTACGGTACATTTTACGAGTCGCAGAACAGGTCGAGGCCGTTGTCCATCCCCCGCACGCTCCACGAGAGCTTCCTCTGGATCAGGAACAATACGCCGCCCAACAGCTTCATCGTTGCGCCGGATGAAACCCTTGACTATCTGACCTCCATGCTCGCGACGATCTCCTACCGCGGTTCCGTTTCGCACATTGTCCCCGAATACGCGCACGATACGCCGCTCCATATCCAGACTATGGCGGTTCGGCATGAGATTTTTAAGGCGGTAGATTTTCAGACTGCGTCTGCCTTGAGCCAGGAGCTGGGTGCGGACTACCTTTTACTGAACAAGCACGGCATCGACAGCAACTTCAAACGAGCCGGCTTCCACAATGTGCCGCCGGCTCTCTTCTCAATCGAATATGAATCAGATGATCTCATACTCTATAAGGTCATAAAAACCACGGGAACCGCACCAAAACCATCTCAACGTCCGCTGCCGGTTCAAAAAACACCCACTCGGCGATCCCCGGGGAAAGAGGCCCTCGACAACGCTGGATTCGAGCTCGTGAGCACAAACGGGTTGCCGGAGGGCTGGGAGGCAAAGACGTTCAAGTCGTCTGTTGAGGTATGCATTGATAGCGCCGTGCACCATGCGGGAAAACATTCTATAAGAATCTGCAGCAGCACAGGGGGCGACGGCGGTATCGCCCAGCAGGTCTTCCTGAAGGCCAACAGCACCTACCTGCTGAGCGCATGGGTAAAGGCCGAAGGGCTCTCCACGGATGGGAAGGGCGCGCTCATCGGGCTTGAAGGGATGGAGGATAAATCTCTCATATGGCCTGCGGGAACCTATGACTGGACGTATAAAGAGAAGAAGATTCTCATCGAAGCTGCCATGAACCACCCCCTGGCAATGTACATCGGCGGGTGGGGGACATCAAAGGGATGCGCTTATTTTGACGATGTGTGTCTCCTGAAAATAGAGCCCGTGGATAAGTGACCACCTCTCTCCCCTAGCGAAAGTCCTGCTTGGAGTATTTGCGGATCAGATGATTCCGGCAGTCGACTATGTATACCGTATCATTCGAGCGACCCAGCGCGATCCCCATAGGAAAACTCAAGAGCGGCCGGCCCTCTGCCACCGGCTTCAGCACCCCTGTGAGCTTTCCGTCACGGGAATAGCGCAATGCCCGGTGCCCCGGCGGGTCCGTCAGGTAGATATCCCCCCGAACGTCCACCGCCAGGTACGGTTCGCAGAACACGCCGGCATTCCACCCGTCCACCGCCCTTGCCGCTCCCCCGACGCCCGATGAGTTTCCACAGTTTCCCGTCCGGCGAATATACCTTCACCACCCCGTTCCCCGTGTCCGCCACCCAGATCCGCCCGTATGAGTCCACCGCGAGGCCGCGAGGGGCGAAGAACCCTCCCTCGAAATGGAGCAGGTATCTCCCCTCGGGCGTGAACACCTGTACCCGGCTGTTGAACGTGTCCGCCACGTAGACCTTCCCTTTCGCGTCCACATCGACATCACACGGGTCCTTGAACTGCCCCGGGTAGTCGCCCTCCTCTCCCCATGCGGCGACGAAGACCCCCTTCGGGTCGAACTTCTGGATCCGGTAGTTCCTGAAATCGGCGATGTAAACGTTTCCCTCCGTATCCACCGCGATCCCGCGCGGCTCGTTGTACTCGCCCGCCGCGTCCCCCTGCGCGCCGCCCAAAAGATTCGCGCGTGGAATGGGTGTCGGAATCGCGGGCGGCGCGGGGACACCCGGAGGTCCGGCCGGCACGGCCTGTCCCCCTTCTTTGACAAAGTAGCGCGTCTGGTAGATCGCGACATCGCCGTTCTTAAAGACCGGCGTGAAGAGATCGGGCATCGCGTCAAACTTCGCAATCTGCTCTGGTGTCTGCATGCGACGCTCGGTCGGGCCGATATAGACCAGGGAGATGCCGTACTTGTCTATTATCCCCTGGAGCTCGCGCGGGTCGGTGGATTTATAGAACTTATTGAGGTCGTTGCGCCGCACGTCCCTGAACGCGTAGCCCCTCTGATCCACGTGACTCCACCATCCGAGCACGGAGGGGAACCCCGTATTCGAGCTTATCCTGGCGTACTCGTAGCGGTAGTCCTCGAGCGACGCCTCGGCTATCACCGGCTGGCCGCCGACCCGCTGGTTGAGCCATAGAATGGAGTCATACTCCCGCGGGTGGGTGAGCTTCATGAATGCGAGTCCATTCAATGTCGGATTGGAAAGTAAACGCGGGAGGAGCGTTCCGAGCAGGCCCGTGTGGGGCGTAAGGCCGACGCGCCCGTAGTTGTCGTCGCCTATGGTCCTTGCCCTCGGCCCCATCACGGTGAAGACCGAGGCGGCGGCGAGGAGAAGTAGAACGGCCGCCCACCAGACAATCCCCTTGACCCGCGAGAGCAGGAAGGCGGGACCGCGATACTCGCACACGGGATGGCGGACGAGCTGCGCGATGCAGTAACTCGCGCCAATCGAGAAGAAGAACCAGACCGGCATGTAGAATTTGAAGATGGTGTTCATGCGCTTCCATTCGCCCCCCTGGAGGAAATCACGAATGTGGAAGACCTCGCAGAAAGCGGCCACGACGAGGCCGTAGACGATGAGGGTGAGGGCGAAGAGGGAACGGCGGCTGTGCCGGTTCCGGGCAAGGGCGACACTCCCCGCGGCGGCGAGGCCGAGGCAGAGCGAGCAGGAGGCATAGTCGCGCGTCCCGAGTATCCTGAAGGTGCCCCATGGCGCCGCCGCCGCGAGGAG
>JAPLCY010000085.1 GCA_026391995.1 Candidatus Auribacterota bacterium | reverse complement strand
CGTCGTCGGTTCTATAGTTGATCCTGTTTTCGAGGCAGAAATCCATGATCTTCTTGAGTGCGCGCGTGTCGCACTTTTCGTGGAAGAAGCGCTTTTTCCTGCGGTTCCACTTCATCCTGAATTGCTTGAGCAGCAGATTCTTGGACTCTTCGGTGATATCGCCCCAGAGATAGATGGTAGTCACGGTTCCCTCCCGCGCTGCGCAGGCAATGGTGTGTCTCAATGTGTGCGGTGGGGGACGATATATTATTTGCGGAGAGCTGTCAAGAGCAAAAAGATCAACCCGGTATGTGGTCACTTACGGTGGGTATTTCCCCTCCCCAACCCTCCCCCTCAAGCTCGCTCGCCTATGGCGAGGGGGGAGGGGGATAATGTGGGAGCCCCCCATGAGTGACCCCGTACTTAACCCGCGGCCAGCGGGGCGATCGTGATGGTGTCGATCCACAGATCCGCTGAGCCGGTGTGAATGATGCGCAGATCAAGCGGGGCGCGCGACGGCATGATGAAGTCGAGCATTACTGTTGCGTACTGGCCCGGGGGGCCGATATCGCTCACCATGATGTCACGAGCAGCACGCGGCGCGTGATTATCCTGTTCCGTTACCATCACGCGTGCGAGCGGTTTCGCGGGATCGCACCTGAGATATTTAAGCCGCACTGCCATTCGATAGGAGCCGGCGTCGAGATCATGGCCGGGCCCCATGACCAGCGCCCCCGGGGCTGACCGGTCCCGGTCGGCGAAACGGGCATGACCGTTCGCCGCGCCCTCGTCCGCACTGTGCCGCTCTCCGGTCTCCTGCGGCAGATCGCAGGCGCGATAGCGCCTCCTCCTGGTGAGCGATGCGCCTTGGAGGGTCGCCTCCGAGCCGTCGGGCAGGGGGTAGCGCTTCAGCGCCTCGAGGTGGAGCCACGGCTGATGCCATGCCTCGAATGCCTCGCGCTGGCCGGGGGCGGTGAACCTCGTGATGATGAATTCCGCCATCTCCGGTCGCACGCAATCGACGGGGTAGTTACGGAGGGCCACGTAGTATAGGAGCGCGGCTCGGTTGAATCGCGGGTGCGGGGCGATGTACCAGCCAAGCGTCAGCACGCGGCCATGGCCGTCCCCGGTGAGCGTGTGGAGGTCGGCGAGGAGCGACTCGAGCTGCCAATCCTCCCGGCGCGGAGCCCCGATGCCGCAGGCCGGTATCTCTTCGCGGAGGAGATGCGCGCGGCGGAGAGCCGCGGCTGCCCGGCGGGTGAGGCGCGGGGCGCGGGAGTGAAACAGCCGCACCGGACCCTGGGGGAGGGGAAGGGTGAGGATCGCCGCGTTGAACAGGCTCATGATCCATGCACACGCGAAGAGGGCGCGCCGCAGCCGGACCCTTCTCAGGGAGCACAGCCCTGCGGCGAGGAGCAACGACGCCGCGGGGAGGACCGGGGCAAGCGCACAGGGCGATCTTCGCGCGATGGGGATACACAGGATGCTCGATCCGATGAGCCACCAGAGCAGCGGGGCCGCGGCCTTTCTCGTCACAATGAGGCGTGCGGTGCCGCATCCCACGAACACGGTCATGGGGAGCAGGAGGAGGCAGCCTGCGCATGCCCTTAAGGGGGAGGAGAGGCCCGCCCATGAGAGGAATCCGAGGAGCGAGGCGCGTGAACAGTGCGCGGGCATCGAGGCACACCATTGGACCGCGGCACTCGCGTGGCAGCAATACCACGGCCCGGCTATGAAGACGGCAGCGGCCGCCGCGCATAGTATCGTCCGGGTCCGGCGGGCCGGCGAGAAGAGCGTGGGAGGCGCGGAGAGGGCGATGGAGAGGAGGGGGGGGGCCGCGAAGAGGAGGAACCGCCGCGACGCGAGCATGCCGAGCCCGCAGGCGATGCCGCACAGGAGGCTCCACGCGAGCCGGGAGAAGCTATTGCTTTCGAGGGCTGCCCCTACCGCGAGAGCCGCGAGGGCGCCACAGGCGATTTCGGGCAGATATGAACGCGAGAGCCCCCCCACCCCGGGGAATGCGGCCCAGAGAATCGCGGCAGTGGTGCCGACCTTTCCGGAATAGAGACGGGCGCCGATCCGTGAGATCGCGATAAGGGTGAGGGCGATGAACAGCAGGTTGACCATCGCCATCGAGGCGCGGCCGGTTCGTCCCAGGATATGGCCCGGGAGGGCGCACAGGGAGAGGAGCGGCGGACGGGGCTCGTGAAGAGAGGTGTCTAGAAAACTCCGCCAGCCCGAGTCGGCCAGGCCCCGCCCGCAGCGCAACGCCGCGCGCAGCTGCTGCGCCTCATCCTGGAGCGGGGGACGGGTATCGAGGTGGTGCCAGAGGACAATCCCCGCCGCGTGCGCGAGTATGAGTACAACGATGACCACAACGGATGCGCGCATGGAGGCGTGTCCTGTGCGACGGGATCAGTCGGGCCTGGTCTCCTCGTGGGTGATGATGCTGAATGCTTCCTCGGGAGTGGCGGCCTCGCGCAGTTTTCTGAGGAACTCCTCGCTCCGCGAGAGCTTCGCGATATTAGCCAGCGCCTTCACATGCGGCCCGGACATCCCCGGGGGGGCGGCGAGAAAGAGGAAGATATGCGAGGGGGCGCCGTCGATCGCGTTGAAATCGATCCCCTCGCGCGAGATCGCCATCGAGCAGGTGAGCTGCTTGACGGCGGCCGTCTTGCAGTGCGGCACGGCCACGCCGCGTTCCAGGCCGGTGCTCCCCTTGGATTCCCGCTCCATGGTCGCCTCGACCAGGGCGGCGGCATCGGTCACCGTGCCCGCCTTGACGAGCAGGTTCACGAGCTCCTCCACGATCCCCTCTTTGTCGCTGCTCTGCACACCGATCTTGATCAGTTCCGGGGTGAGCAGTTGAGAAAGTTTCATCGTTTCACCTTTCGATTGATTTCATATGCTGTCGTACAACGCCTTGATCTCCTCAGCGCCCTTGACCACCAGCACCGGGCACCTTGCCTCGCAGAGGATCCGTTCGCCCTCGTCGTAGTAGCAATCGCGACGCGAGCGCTTCGCTTCCCTCTCTCCGATCACCACCATGTCGGCCTTGATATCTTTCGCCTTCTGCACCACGATCCTGTGGACTCCCCCCTTCTCGAGCGCGGTGGCGATGCGCACCCCCTTCGCCTCGGCGAGGTCCCTGACGTGGTTGAGGTAGCGGCGCCCGTCCTCCTCGAGATCGCGCTCGTAATCCATTTCCTCCATCCGGACGAAGATCCTGGCGCGGAGGAGGTCGTCGAGGGTCTTGGTGTCGACGACGTACACGGCGGTCAGCGACGCGCCGGTCTGTGCGGCCAGCCAGACGGCGTACTGCGCCGCCCTGGCCGAGGCCTCTGTCGGCTCGACGAACAACAGGATTTCTTTCATCGGTTCCGCAGCGTTGTGTTCCAGCAACAGTACCCGGCGGCTAACGACGGTCGTTCAGGCGCTTTTTTATAAGTTTCAATATGAAGAACGACTCGCGGTCCGACTCCTCGAGCGAATCCTGAATGTATTTTAGGATGTCCGCATAGTCAGGTATATAGATTTTTTCCAGGGCGTTGACGCGGCGGATGGTCTTGCGGACTTCGCGGGCGAGCCTCAAAACGGAGATCCTTGACCCCGCGACCGCGTCGAGCAACGTGAGCGCTTCACGGAAGCGAAGCTGCGCCTCGTCGAGCGAGTAGCTGGTCGGCCTCAGCGCATAGAACGGCGTCTCCCCGATCACCGTGGAGTGGACGGCCGGCAGATTGACCCCCATCACCTTCCTCTCGCTGATCTGCGTATCCACGGCGGCCCCCACCGCCCAGGAG
>JAPLCY010000107.1 GCA_026391995.1 Candidatus Auribacterota bacterium | reverse complement strand
TAACCGACATGCCGGTGGCGCGGATCCCCCGTGGCGCCATCAGAGTGTCCGGCGGCCATCTCTACGGCGGCTTGGGCAACACTCTCCTCCGCTGTTGTTGAATTGCGGGAAATCTTCTCAACCGCGTGGCGATATCCGTCCTTGGTGGCAAAGTCCATGCCCTGATAGATGCCTGCCGGGTCGTTGCACAACATCGCTTCGACCCGGCTCTGATGTTCAAAGATCTCACGCCAGTCCAATCTCGAGAGTTGCCTCAGGCTCGTGATCGCATTGCCGATGGAGATCTGGTCGGCAGCCTGCCGGGACTGTTCCTGGATGATGATCTCGCCGAGGGCGCTGCCCAGCTTGCGTTCCAACCAGCCCTGGACCGGAACCAGCGCTGCCTCCGCATCGTACAGGGGACCGGTGATCTGAAAGGCGAAATACGAGCTTGGTTCGGGCTGCTCATGGGCCAGTTCGGCCAGGATAAAGAATAACTGGTTGGGATCACGCCGTGCCGCGGTGAGCAGGCGGTTGGCCCAGAAGTCGGCGCGCTCCTGCTCACGCAGCCGTTGGCCAATCTGCTCGGTCAATCGTCGCAGGATGTCAAGCAATGCGATTCGCAGCATCAGCGGCGCCGCCCAGAGCTCACCGATCGTCAGCGGCGAGACCGACTGATACGCTGTCAGGAATTCATTGATATTGTTACGGTCCAGATAGTTGTCGGCATGCTGGATCAACTCCGTGGCGAGGTGGTATATCCGCGGTTCGCCGCTGCCGGGTTCGGAGATAATGACCGGCAGCTCGTGATAGAACTTCTTCGGCAAGTGCAATCTGACGTCATCAATCTGTCCCTGTATGACGTAGGCATTGTCAAGGATCCACTCTGCCGTGGCTGAGATGGTTTGCTCCATGCGAGAGGCCTCGGCAAGTTCCTGGCGCACGCGTTCGATAACCTCCTCGCACAGGTCGAGCTGCTGCAAGAGGGGCTCTTCGCGCCCGATATCGGCCTTGACACGGTGTGTGGATGCAAGACGCCGGGCGTATCGTTGAAGCTGAGCGGCGGCCAGAGGTTCGCCATGGACCGGCTCACTGTCAACCGCGCCGGCGGGACGCTCGCGAATGGTAAAAATAGCGGGCGAGCTCTCCCCTATGCCCCGGAGTATGGATATCGCCCTGCTCACCGCCTCCGGAGAGTCATGAACGATGACAACGGTCTCATCGGCCATAAGCCAGCGAGCGTGGTTCTCCACCAGTTTCTCATCGACACTGAAACCGAACCTGCGGATGGAGAACCAGCCGATCAGCCCCCCTGCCAGGAACGGCATGCTCAAAACAGAGTAGCCCGCCACGCCACTGAACAACTCCGGCAGACGCACCATGCCTATCCCGGCGAGAGCGCCACACAGCAGGCCGCTGACAATCCCCCAGAATACACCATGTCGCAAGGAGCTGCCGTCAATGCGGATGCGCCCCTCGGCCGATTTATGGATGGATACCGAGCGCCTGAACCGCTTGTGACGCAGCTGCCGCAATGCCTCACCGGCGTCTTTATCGTTCAAATAGAAACTGAGCAGGATAGCCTGTTCACTCATATGCGCTCTACTCCTATTCGCGAATCGGCAACCATCTGAATCGCATAATTCGGATTGTTTTCGCGCGTTGCTTGTTGTGCTTCAGACTAATGTGGATTTTTTAGCTTCTCAGATCTGCGTGATTCTCCCCTCCGTCAGTGAAATAATACCACAGGAGAGGAAGCAGAGAGATTGAAAAGCGCGCCCGGGATGCGAAATTCACAAGGTAATATGCTGAATAGGTGTATTTGTTACCTCTATGGGATATCACATGTTATCATGCGCAGATATTTTATCAATCATCCCGCCTTCGTGGGAATGACAATGGCGAGACCCCCATCCATGAGGCGTTGCGTGAAATTTTAAAAGAAGGCAGGAAGGAATAAAGAAGTTACGTGCATTAAAGAGGGAGAACAAAATTAGAAAAGTTCCCATACCTGAAGTGGGTTCACATTTTATACTGAAGTGGCCTGCTGTTTCAATGGTATACGGCATAGTGAAGGTCTGAACCCTGATGCTGCATGTCCTCTTGCCTCTTGCTCATCGGGACCGTGGGCCTCACAGCGCGTCCAACGGGCTGCGCGCCTTTGTCTTTAACTCGCGCGCAACATGGGTGTAGATCATCGTCGTCTCCACGCTCGTGTGGCCCAGCAAGTCCTGGATTTCCCGAATATCCGTGCCGTTCAGCAGCAGGTGCGTGGCGAAGCTGTGCCGCAGGGTATGTACCGAAGCGTGCTTGGCGATGTCCGCCTTGCGCACAGCACGCCGCACAGCAGCCTGCAGCGTCTTCTCGTAAACGTGGTAGCGGCGCATCCTCCCGTCCGCGGGGTCAACGGCGACCTTGTTCGCCGGGAATACGTACTGCCATCCCCACTCTCGTCCGGCGTTCGGGTACTTGCGCACCAGCGCATCAGGCAACGGCGCATCGCCATACCCTTGCGCCAAGTCTGCCTCGTGCCACTCTCGCACCTTGGCCAAGTGAATCCGAAGTTCATCGCGCAGCGCTTCGGGCAACAGCGTTGTCCGATCCTTATCGCCTTTGCCGCTTCGGATGATCACCAGCCCGGCGTCAAAGTCGAGGTCCTTCACCCGCAACCGCAACAGTTCCATCAGCCGCAAACCGCCGCCGTACAGCAGCTTCACCATGAGCAGGTATTCCGGCTCCACCGCTGCCAACAGCGCCTGCACTTCGTTCACGGAAAGCACCGTCGGCAGCTTCCTCCCCCGCTTCGCCCGCACCGTCTGCGCCATCTCCCCAAGATCCGTGCGCAAGACCTCGCGAAAGAGCAGCAGCAACGCGCTGAAGGCCTGGTTCTGCGTCGAGGCGCTCACCTTCACCACCATAGCCAGGCGCGTGAGAAACGCCTTCACATCCGCGGCCGTTGGCTCGCCGCTCAGGCCGGTCTGCCGCCGATAATCGAGGAACCGCCGCGACCAGTGCAGGTAAGTCCTTTCCGTGCTCTGGGAGTAGTGCCTGAGCCGGAGGACCTCCCGCAAGCGTGTCAGCAAGCTCCCGTCATCGGGGGGCCCCTTTTCATCAGCCGCCGCGCCTCCGGCAGACTCGCCACCCCCGTCGACACCTCGGTATTGATAGCGGTAGATGCGCACCGCATCCGCCGCCTGCTGAATCTGCCAGGGTTTCATCCCGATGCGTCCGCCGACCTCGGCCAGGAACAGGTCAAGGGTCTGCTCGAACGTGTAGCCGTCGTGCGCCCGCGCGAAGTAAAGGAACTCCCTCACCCATCGGATCAGGTAAGGCTGGTGCTTGGAAAGCGCCAATTCCTTCTCGCGCAAGAAGTTGGCATAGCCATCCAGCACCGCCTGCACTCGATCGCCCGCATCAGTCATAACGAAGTTCCCGTGTTATACCCAAATCACCATAACTATGGAATTTCCAGTGTTATGGTAGCCTCCGGACTGCCTCACGTCAAGATTCTTCTGACCGCGAACGAGAAAAGCTTGACAGCACCTCTCGTAGGCAATATGCTTTGGGGTACAGGGGACTTGGATTCCCTGCAAACGGAGATTTGTGCAGAATGACAAGTTAGACGAGGAAATAAATGGAATTATTGATAAAATACATACCGATAACCATATCAGTTATTTCCCTTGGTTTATCGATACTTACATTGTGGCTAACCTCATTTAACAGGGGTATCATAAAATGCACTCGCCCATCATTTATTGCAATAAAATACGATTTCGTTGGTAAAGAACACCCCCAGGCAAAAATATTTTTAAGAACTCTTTTGTTCAGCACAGGAAAACGTGGAAATGTAATCGAAAATTTATTCTTGCGTGTTAAAGAAAATAATAATATGGAAGAATTCTCTTTTTGGGGATACGGCGATACGAATTTAACAAGGGGAAGCGGATTATATATCGGTGAAAATGGTGTCGCGACAAATCATCACTTTAATCCTTTAAATGCAGAAAAATTATATATTTTCAAAAAAGAAAAATATGAGATTGAGCTGGT
>JAPLCY010000037.1 GCA_026391995.1 Candidatus Auribacterota bacterium | reverse complement strand
GGAAAGCAGGATCGGCGGAGTGGTGGAGCGCACGGGCGAGGTGGGCGTCGTGGAGGGGACCTCGTTCAGTACCTGCCGGCTGAACTACTTGCCACGCCAGACCGCGGCGCAGCCGGGAGACCGGGTCCTCTCCTCAGGGATGGGGGGGGTCTACCCGCGGGGGCTTGTTATCGGAAGCTGCATGAACATATATGAAGGCGAGTACGGGTTCTACCGCAGCGCGGATGTTGCGCCGGGCGCGGATTTCGCGCGTCTGCGGGAGGTGTTCGTGCTCGTCCGGCCTCGCGAGGAAAAGGGGGATTTCCTGAAGTGAGGGCCATACTCGCGGTATTCATCCTCGTCGTTGTGGCAACCGTTCAGAGCGCGTCCGGCACTTTCCTCGTCCGCTTCCATATCGGCGTCGACCTCCTCCTGCTCTCCGTCATCTCCTGCGCACTACTCTCGGGTGGGACCGTGGCGTTGATGATCGCCGCGGGCGCCGGGCTGCTACAAGACGCGCTGGGGAGCGGCGCGTTCGGCATCGGCGCGGCCGTGGATCTCTCAATCGCATTTCTCATCACCCTCCTGCGCCGCAGGTTGTGGGTGAGCCACTGGACGACTCAATCGGGGCTGGCCCTGCTTGCGACGCTCTGCGCAGGTGCGCTCTATGCCCTGGCAGCCTCGGTGCGCGGCGGCGGGGCGCCGTGGGGGCCCGGTGCACTGGCGGCGCGGGCGTGCGCGAACGCCGTGCTCGCGCCGCCAGTCTACAGGATCTGGCACGCCGTTCTCCGCTAGTCGCGGACCACAAACCCTGGCTAATATGACATTAAAAGTTGGTGAATGGATCAGGTGAGAGCATTTCAGGACGAAAACTTTTTCATGACGTCGTCGATGCGGGGGATTGCCTTCACGGTGTTGTGCCTCTTCCTCCTCATCATCGGGTATCTCTGGTACCTCCAGGTCATGCAGGGCGACGAGTACCTGCGCATGGCGCGCAGCAACCGTGTCCGTATCATCAGGAAGCCGGCCCCGCGCGGCCTCATCTACGATCGCGACGGGGAGCTCCTGGTGGACAACAGGCCCAGCTTCGATGTCGAGGTGGTTCCGGGGGACGTGGAGGATATGCCCTCGTGTGCGTCCTCCCTTGGAAAGATATTCGGCCGCGCGCCCGGGTGGGTACGGGAGCGGATACGAAGCCAGTACATCTCCGCCTATCTTCCGGTGACCGTCCAGGGGGATGTCAGCATGGAGACGATGCTGGCCATCGAGGAGCGGCGGCCGCTCATGCCGGGGGTGCGGGTGGGGGTGTATCCGCGCAGGCGCTATCTCATGGGGAGTCACGCCTGTCACCTTCTCGGCTACCTGGGGATGATCAGCAGGGAGGAGTTGGAACAGCGGCGCCCGGAGGGCTACACGCAGAACGATCTTTTCGGAAAGAGCGGCGTCGAGAAATCCTGCGAGCGATTCCTTGCCGGGCGGGCGGGCGCCGACGGGATCCAGGTGGATCACCGCGGTTGCCTTGACCGGGTGCTCTTCCGTGAGGAGCCAAGGAGCGGATGCGCGCTCTACCTCACCGTCCAGATGAAGACGCAACGGGCCGCGGAAGATGCGCTGGGGGGCGGGGCGGGGGCGGTCGTCGCCCTTGATCCGGGAAATGGGGAGATCATCGCCATGGCGAGCGGCCCAGGCTACGACCCGAATTCCTTCGTGCCGCCGGCAGACCGTGAGATCGTGGCGTCCCTCATGACCGATGAAGGCCGTCCACTGATGAACAGGGCTATCCAGGGGGCATACTCTCCCTGATCAACATTCAAGACGATCGTCGCGCTCGCCGCTCTCGAGAGCGGGGCGGTCACCCCGTCAACCTCTTTTGACTGCGACGGGCTTTTCCGCCTCGGCCGGCATCCGTACCGCTGCTGGTATGAGCGCGGGCACGGGTGGGTGAGTCTGGCCGACGGCCTTATGTTCTCCTGCAACATCTTTTTCTATAATACCGGCCTGAAAACCGGGCGCGACCAGATCACCCGCATGGCGGAGGCGTTCGGCCTTGATGAGCCGAGCGGCATCGATCTTCCGGGCGAGCGCGCGGGAATCGTTCCCACCAGGGAATGGCAGCGCCTTCATGGCCCCGCCGTTTGGAACCCGGGGGACACGGTGGTTATGGCGATCGGGCAGGGGTACCTGCTGCTCACGCCGTTGCGGTCGGCGCTCGTCATGGCGGCGATCGCCAACGGCGGCACGATCTATCGCCCCCGCGTGGTGCGTCAGGTGGTTTCACCACTCGGCGACCCGGTCGAACGGCCGACCGCGGAGGTGGTGCGGACTATCCCCCTGAACAAGGAGGACCTGGCGGTTGTCCGCGAGGGGTTGCGGCGCGTCGTGAACTCGAAATTCGGCACGGGACAGAAATGCCGGCTTGAGGGAGTGGTGATCGCCGGGAAGACCGGCACGGTACAGGTGACCGGTGGCGGTACAAAGAGGAACCATGCATGGTTTGTCGGGTACGCCCCGTACGAGGATCCGAAGATCGTTGTGGCCATGCTGCTGGAGGGGAAGGAATCGGGCGGCTTCTTCGCCGCGCCGGCGGCTAAAAATATCTTTGCCGCGTATCTGGGACTCAAGGACGGCGGGACGAAATGACCGCTCCCGCGGCGCTGGAGGGGTGATGCGATGATTGACCTGTCGCCGTTCAGGCATGTGAACTGGGGGATAATCGCCGCGGCCGTGGCGATCATGCTGCTCGGGCTCGCCTTCATCTACAGCGGCGCCTACCAGCTCGGGCAGGACACCGGGAGCGCTTACGTGCACCGCCAGTTCATCTGGGGGATCGCCGGGCTCTGCGGCGCGATGGTACTCGCGATGGTCGTTTACCGCAGGCTGGCGAGCTCCGCGCTGTTCATCTATCTGGGTGCGATCCTTCTCCTGGTCATGGTCCTTCTCACCGCCGACCCCCGTCGCGGTGCGCGGAGCTGGTTCAGCACCGGGGGGTTTGCGGTGCAGCCGTCGGAGTTCGCGA
The DNA here is from genome assembly GCA_026391995.1 of Candidatus Auribacterota bacterium. Classification (GTDB taxonomy): domain Bacteria; phylum Auribacterota; class Tritonobacteria; order UBA1439; family UBA1439; genus JAPLCW01. The sequence continues at coordinate 4,787 of JAPLCY010000037.1, read as the reverse complement.
AGATCGCCCTCATCATCGCCCTGGCCCGCTTTCTCTCCCGCGAGGATCTCCCCCGCGGCTCCCCGGTCTACTTCGCAGGGGCGCTCGGGATCTCCCTCCTGCCAATGCTGCTGATACTGAAGCAGCCCGATCTCGGCACCGCGATGGTGCTCATACCGGTCGTGGCGGCCATGATGATCGTGGCGGGGGTCAGCCGGCTTCATCTTGTCTATCTGGTTTTGACGGGGCTCCTTTCCCTGCCGCTGGGATGGGCGTTTCTCAGGCCGTTCCAGCAGGCCAGGATCAGGGTCTTTCTCAATCCCCAGCTCGACCCGCTGAAATCGGGCTACAACGCGATACAATCGCTCATTGCCGTGGCGTCGGGCGGGCTCTGGGGGCGGGGGTGGCTCCACGGGACGCAGACGCACCTGCGCTTTCTCCCCGAGCGGCATACCGATTTTATCTTCAGCGTCCTGGGCGAGGAGGCCGGTTTCGCGGGCTGCGTCTTCCTGATCACCCTCTACGCCATCATCATTTTCGGGGGGTTGAGGATCGCGGGTGTTGCGCGCGACGAATTCGGCAGGCTCGCCGCCGTCGGCATCACGGTGCTGCTCGCGTCGCACGTGGTCATCAACATCGGTATGACGATCGGCCTGCTTCCGATCACGGGGCTTCCGCTGCCGCTGATGAGCTACGGCGGATCGTCGCTGCTGAGCACCTGCCTCTGTCTCGGCATCCTGGAGAGCATCTGCGCGAGAAGATATATTTTTTGATAGAAACCACGGATGAAGGCGGATAAAAAGAGGTAAGCCGCGAATGAACGCGGATCCACGCGGATTGAAAAAATATTCATAAGTAGAGAAGACAAAATCTCTTACTCTCTTTGTTACCAATGTACTAACAAAGAGTAAGAGATAGGGAGAGGAAAAGTTAGAAATATTCCAAACTCCCAATTTAAACTTTTTGTCTGCTAAAAATCCGCGTTTATCCGCGCAAATCCGCGGCTAGAATAATTTTATGAATCGTATCAGAGATATCCTCGAGCGAAAGATTCTGCCGCTTGTCCAGAAGCCTGGCCGCTACATCGGCGGCGAATTCGGCATTGTCCGCAAAACCGGCGCTGATCTCCGCATCGCGCTCGCCTTCCCCGATCTCTACGAGATCGGCATGAGCCACCTCGGCTTGAAAATACTCTACTCGATCGTGAACGGGCGGCCCGGTTTCGCCGCGGAGCGTGTCTTCGCCCCGTGGCCGGATATGGAGCGGCTCATGCGCCGGCACGGCGTCCCCCTCTATGGGCTCGAGAGCTTCACCCCGCTGGGCGAATTCGACATCGTCGGCTTTTCCCTGCCCCACGAGCTCACCTACACCAACATCCTCACGATGCTCGACCTCTCGGGCATCCCGATCCACGTGGCCGGGCGTGCTGATCGGAAATTCCCCCTCGTCATCGCGGGAGGACCGGGCGCGTACAACCCCGGACCCCTCGAGGAGTTCATCGACATCTTTGTCGTCGGGGAGGGGGAAGAGGTGCTGATCGAGCTGATGGAGCTGGTCAGGGAGCTGCGCGGAAGAGGTGAGGCGTCGAAACCGGAGCTGCTCGCCGCCCTCGCGAGGGGCGTGCGCGGTGTCTATGTCCCCTCGCTCTACAGAAGGGTGTATGATGCCAATGGCCGCCTGTTGCGGCAGGAGCCTGTCGCAACAGGCGTCCCCGACCGCGTGAAAAAACGCGTCGTCCCGCACCTGAATTCCGCAAGGCATCTCGAGAAAATCCCGGTCCCGCACATAGGGATCGTCCACGACCGTGTCGGCCTCGAGGTGCGGCGGGGCTGCACTCAGGGATGCAGGTTCTGCCAGGCGGGGATGATCTACCGGCCGGTGCGCGATGCCGTGGCGGCGGATATCTGCGGGGCTGCGGCGACGGGCCTGAATGCAACCGGCTATGACGAGGTGGCCCTCTGCGCCCTCTCCGTGGGGGATTATCCCGCGCTCCTCGCCGTAGCGCGTGGCGCGCGGGAGGCGGCGCGGCCATGGCAAATCTCCGTGTCGCTCCCCTCTCTGAGGCCCGACGCGCTCGCGCGCGGCCTCGCCGAGGTAATCGCCGGGGGGCGGAGATCGGGGATCACCCTCGCCCCAGAGGCCGGCACGGACCGGCTCAGGCGGCGGATCAACAAGAATATCTCGATACCGGAGATGCTGCAGTTCACCGGCGCGCTCCGGGAGCGCGGCTGGCGACTGGTGAAGCTCTATTTTATGATAGGGTTGCCGGGCGAGACGGAGGATGATCTGAAGGGCATTGCCGACACCATCGCCACTGTCGCCGCAGCGGGCGGCCGGAAGGGGGGGCACTGGGAGGTCAATGTTACGATCTCATCGTTCATCCCCAAGCCCCACACGCCGTTCGCGTGGGATCCCATGGAGGGCGTTGAAAATATTCGCGAGAAGCAGCGCCTGCTGAGGCGCCTGGTGCGCGGGCGGAATATCAACATGAAGTTCCACGATTGTGAGTCGAGCGTGATTGAGGCAGCGTTCTCGCGGGGGGATCCGCGGCTCTCCAGGGTGCTTGCCATTGCCTGGTTGAAGGGGTGCCGCTTCGACAGCTGGAAGGAAACCTTCTCTCCCGCCCTCTGGCGGGAGGCGTTCGCCGAGGCGGGCCTCGACCCTGCGCAGGTAGCGCAGCGGCGCTTCGGCGATGATGAATTGTTCCCGTGGGAGTGCATCGATCCCGGCGTGAGCAGGGAGTTCCTCCTCGCCGAGCGGACACGCGCGACGGAGTGCGTGTGCACCCCCGATTGCGCGACCGGCGAGTGCGTCGGCTGCGGCGTGTGCGAATCTCTCAAGCTGCGGCCGGACCCCTGCAAGGCGGGTTAACGCATGGAATCGGACGGCGATCTGAGGCAGGTCCTCAACGAGGTGTTCCAGGCGCGGCACATCGATTTCTCGCAGTACCGCGAGAAACTGCTGCGCCGCCGCATCGTACGACGCCTACCTGCGTCTTCTCCGGGGGAATCGCGAAGAGATGGACGCGCTCCTCAATGCCCTGACGATCAACGTCACTGATTTTTTCAGGGACACAAAGGCATTCGATGCCCTCGCCGGACGCGTAATCCCGGAGCTCTTCCCCGCGGGTTCATCCCCCGCGCGGCCCGTCCGCGTGTGGAGCTGCGGATGCTCGGCGGGGCAGGAGGCGCTCTCGGTGCTCATGCTGATCGCCGAACACCATTAAAGAGAAGCAACAATGAAAATTTTTGCATATCTGCAAATATTTTTTGACATTCTTTCGTTTTCATGCGAATAATTAATAGGAGCAAAATAGAGGGTTTTTAGGGCATCTTTGCACCGGTGCAAAAAGATCATATGTGAGGTCCTGTATGCCGCTGAAAAAGGTTGTCAAAAAACTTGTGGGTGCGTCAGAAGGAGACCGGTAAGCTTCTCGGGGAGACGCTGGTGGGGCTCGGCTTTGCCACGGAGGAGGATGTGGCGGGAGTTGTGGCCATCCAGTACAGGATCCCCTACATCCCGTTGAAACAGCATGAGTTCGACAGGGAGATGATAAAGCTTGTCCCGAAGGAGACGGCGGTGAAATACGGCTGCTTCCCGGTTGACAAGATAGGCCGGATCCTCACCATCGCGATGGAAAATCCGCTCGACGAGAGGGCCGTTGAGGAGATCGAGGCGATTACGAAGTACAAGGTGCTTGCCTACGTCTCCACGCCCGGTGAGATTACGGAGGCGATAGAAGCGCAGTACGAAAAGGTTAAAAAGGATGCGCCCCCCGCGAAGATGCGGCCCGTCCCTAAAGCTGGGGGGCCGATAAAGGTCTTTCAATTGGAGACGAACGGGATCTCCGAGGAGTGAACGGTGGCACGGTCCCTGACGGAACGCCTGCCTGAGATACTGGTGCAGTCCGGCTGCGTCGCGCCCGACGTGATGGAGAAGGCGCGGGGAGAGCAGCGGGAGAAGGGGGGGAGTATCGTCCATATCCTGGTCGAGAAGGGGTACGTGCCCGAAAAGGCCCTGATGACCGCCATCGCCGAGGAGATGAGCGTTCCCCCCATCGACCTCACCAAATTCAAACCCGCCGCGGAGGTACTGGAGCTGATCTCACGGCAGATCGCCGGCGCCTACCAGGTGGTTCCCCTCGGGCGCCTGGGGCGCGCCCTGAGCGTGGCGATGGTGGACCCCTTCGACGTGGTGGCCATCGACAACCTCAGGCTCATCACCGGTTTCGAGATCCAGCCCGCGGTCTGCTCGGCAAAGGAGTTCCGGGAGGCCCTCGAGAACTACTACTCGCCCAAGGCGAACATGGAGCATCTGCTCCGCGACGCTGAAATGCCGCGGGTTGAGCTCACCAGGCGTGAGAGCGACCAGGAGATCAACCTGGATGAGCTCCTCGAGCGGACCGGCGAGGTGTCGATCATCAAGATCGTCAACCTGATCCTGGTCCAGGCGATCAAGGATCGCGCGAGCGACGTGCATATCGAGCCGTTCGAGAAGGAACTGCGGCTGCGGTATCGGGTCGACGGCATCCTCTACGATTCGGCCTCGCCCCCCAAGCACATGCAGGCGGCGATTGTCAGCCGCATCAAGATCATGTCGAACCTGGATATCGCCGAGAGGAGGCTTCCCCAGGACGGGCGTTTCAGGGTCAAGGTCCACGGCCGCGAGATCGACCTGCGCATCAGCATCATCCCCTTCATGCACGGCGAAGGCGTGGTCATGCGTATCCTCGACAAGCAGGCCATCCTGCTGTCGATGGAGGAACTCGGCTTCGACCTGGACATGCTCAAGATCTTCGAGAAGGTCAT
>JAPLCY010000124.1 GCA_026391995.1 Candidatus Auribacterota bacterium | reverse complement strand
GTGAAGGTGCTGATGACGGTGTCGCCCGCGCCGGAAACATCGTACACCTCCCGCGCCGCCGTGGGGATTGCCGCGGACCGTCGCCCCTTCTGGAAGAGGCACATCCCCTGTTCCCCGAGCGTGATCAACACCCCGGCGCAGGCGAGGCGCGAGAGGAGGCGCGCGCCCACGGTATCGAGCCCGGTTCTGGGGAGCGCGCCCATCCCCGCGAGCCAGAGCGCCTCGGGGCGGTTCGGCGTGATCACCGTGATTCCGCGGTAGTCAATGGGATGGCCGATCTTGGGATCGGCGGAGAGAATGATCTTGCTGCGCCTGGCGAGCCGGATCAGCTCGCTCACGAGATGCTGAGTGACGAGCCCCTTCCCGTAGTCCTCGATAATAATAGCCTGGAGGCTGGACGCGATGGAGCGTATGTAGGATATGAGCCGGTTGATTTCACGGGCGCGTATCTCCGAGGTGCTCTCCTTGTCCACCCGGACCACCTGCTGGCTGTGGGCGACAATCCTGGTTTTCAGTGTCGTCGTGCGTGCGGGATCCACAATAATACCGCCGAAGTCGATTTTGGGATGCGTGAGCTTGGCGAGCAGGCTCTCGCCGATCCGGTCCCTGCCGATGATGCCGCACACGTACGAGTACGCCCCGAGCGCCCTGATATTATTGACCACGTTCGCGGCGCCACCGGGCAGATCCGACTCCGAGGTCACCTGGACCACCGGGACCGGCGCCTCGGGGGAGATCCGCGTGACCGAACCCCAGATAAAGCGGTCGAGCATGAGGTCGCCCACGACGAGGATGCGCGCATCCGGGAAGCGCTTCAGCAGCGCCTCGAGCCGTTTTCGCGGTATGATTTTCATAATGGAACGATATTCTCTCTCAGAGGTGTTCGATGACGGCGCGGCTGAGCAGCGGGAGCATGATCTCGTGGTGGCCGATGAGGTAGTACCCCCTGCCGCCCGTCGCGCCGGGGCGCCGCACTACGTTCTCCAGCGCGCGGTACTGCATGAGCATGTCCATGGTCACTGTCGTGAAGCCCGCGACGCGCATGCCGCGATTTCGCGCGACGGTGAGCGCCTTGAGAAAAACCTCGGGCAGCACCACGGCGGAGCCGATGTTGAGCATGACGCCTCCTCCGCCGAGTTGCCCCACGATCTCCGTGAACATCCTGAAGTCGTCCATGCTCGTCTGCCCGAGCACCCGCCCGTCGGCGGAGGGATGCTGGTGGATGATGTCGGTGCCGATGGCGATATGCACGGTTGCGGGGATGCGCAGCTGCACCGCGGACGCGAGGATGCTTGCGTCACGATGCGGCAGACGATGTTCGATAATATAGCGTCCGATGGCCCAGCCGGCGCCGATGCCGGCAGCCTCGCCCTCCGCAAGCGCCGCGTTCATCATGGCGCCGGTCTCCTCCGCCATGCCGAATGTCCCATCGGCAAGGCCCTGCTGCACGTCCTCGGAGGTCTTTCCGATCAGGGCGATTTCAAAATCGTGAATGCTGGCCGCGCCGTTCATGGCGACGGCGGTGAC
>JAPLCY010000242.1 GCA_026391995.1 Candidatus Auribacterota bacterium | reverse complement strand
CCCGCCCCATTGGGCCCGACGATGGCGGTGCACCCATTGCGGGGCGCGTAGGCGGTGACCCCGTCGAGAATGGAAACACCTCCCATTGCCACGGTGACACTCTCGAACGTGACGGCGGCTTTTTCAGGGAGCTCTCGAGGTGACATGCTATTTGGTCCCCAGTGTTTTCTTCAGTGTTTCCATGTTCCAGCGCATGACGGTTTCATAATAGCCGTTTCCGGCGTCCGCCGGCCCGGTGGCGACCGGATCAAGGATCGCAACGGGGATACCGGCTTCTTTGGCGATGGTCTGGCCGATCCTGGAGGGATACTGGGGTTCAATAAAAAGTGCCCCCGCTTTCTTTTGCGTGATTGTCTTAACGATTTTCAGCATCTCCGCGGCCGATGGTTCCTGGCCCGCGTGGGCCTGTATCACCGCCACGATCTCAAGCCCCATGTCGCGGGCGAGGTAGTCGAACACCCCATGCTGGGTGACGATGCGGTTGTTCTTGAGGGCCTTCCCCAGCTTCGCGAGATCATCGGTAAGACGGTTCATTTCCACCGCATAGGCGGCGGCGTTTTTCGAGTAGGTACCGGCCCCCGCGGGGTCGATCATGCCCAGATCGCCGGCGATCTTCGCGGCGATCATGGTTGCCATGCGGGGACTGGCGAAAAGGTGCGGGTTGGGGCCGGTGTGGCGATGATGCTCCTGTATCCGGTCATTCCCGTACGCGTGCACACCTGCAGAGGCATGTTCCCGGTCATCGGCGTTGTGATGGACACGGTGGTCGTCGCCCCCGGCGGCATGCCCGCCATATTCATCTTTTTCCCGGTCCGTGTAGGTAAGAGTCTCCTTTATCCCGCGGGAACTATCCACGATCGTGAGTTTCGGGTTGGCCTTCTCCACGGGCGCGCCGAGAAACTCCTCCATGCCGAGGCCATTCACGACGAGCACGTCAGCCCTGGCGAGTTTCTGCATGTCCTGCGGCGTGAGCGCGTAGTCGTGCGGGCAGCCGAACTGACGCCCGCAGCCACACTCATGATAAAACCCGGGATAAGGATCGTACACGGCGTTGTGCTACCGGCGATACACGGTTATATTCTCGATTTCCTCACTCATTTTACGCAACACCAGGCCGGAGTCATATTCAGCATTGAACATGAATGGTTTCTTTTCGAGGATGTAGCGGTAGATGAAGAGATCCGTCACGGGGGTGGGGACTTTGAGCAGCTCATCGGTTTTTATCCATTCCAGTGTGCCTTCATTGCACGCAGCCGGTTCCTGGCTGTCTACATCCGCGACATAGACGAAGCAGATCCAGTTGTACTCCGTCGGCGAGCTTTCCGTCAGGACACCGCAATAGCGCGCCTCCGAGATTTTGATTCCGGTTTCTTCGCCCGTCTCCCGTATCGCGGCGTCCATCGGGCTTTCGAAGGGATTGATTTTTCCACCCACCGGCGTGTACTTATCCTTGTTCGGCTCCTTGAATCTTTTGAGAAGCATGTAGCTATTGCCTGACCTCAGTATGCAAAGGACCGCGGGTTGTTTATGTCCATGGGGAACGTACATGCGCATCTCCTTCACTGCGGTGAATAGTGAAAGGTAATGCCCCACCCTCACCCTTCCCCTCAAGCTCGCTCGCCTATGGCGAGGGGGGAGGGGATTTGATTGAGGGCCCCCTGCAATTGAGGCTGTACAGTGAAAGCACTATGCTACTTTACATCGCCAGAAGTTACGCTGTCAGTTGCTGTCGGCTTCGGCTCGGTGGTGGAGGCTGACTTCCCTGATTCCGACGGAGCAGGGGGAGTAT